>NZ_JBWYIX010000015.1:0-60046 GCF_056779935.1 Acinetobacter sp. ANC_7512
GTTACCCATGTGAGAGTAAGTCATCGCCAGCTCATTATTCTAAACACCCCCTTCATTCGAAGGGGGTGTTTTTTTATATATATAAATTGAATTTGAAAATAATTAAAACCTTGTAATTAAATAAGAAGCTCCATTCAGTTAATTTATGCTAAACAATAAATGCCTTAGTGATAAGGCTAATATCATAAAAACAACCCAACTAATTAGTTGAAAAGCTAAATAATAAACAATAATGAATGGTTCAAAAAATGAATGATTTACAATGAAATTTTTATTTACAAAGAGCATCAAAGTTGACTATTAAATAAAATGCCAATCATAATTTGCAGATTGAGTATTAAAAATCAAGATTTCAGTCGAAAGGTTATATAAGAATTCATTCTTAGTAACTAAAAATAAATATAAAACTCTTAAAACTTGAATTTTCATGATTTTTTATGCCAATTGAATTATTAATCAATCTATTAAATGAATAGTCCACTAGAAAGTTGTATAGACAAAAATCCTAATTTATTGCATTTATATAAAATATGAATCTAGGTTCATTATTTTAAAAATACTCACAATTGGAGGTGAGATAAAAATGACAGCGCAGACAATGAATGTGAATGCTGTAATTGATAATGCAAAATTTAAACCCTTTCATTTATCAATCGTATTATGGTGTTTATTTATCGTAATTTTTGACGGTTATGATTTAGCAATTAATGGCGTAACGTTGCCACTTCTTATGCAAGAGTGGGGTATGACTTCTGTCCAAGCTGGGTTATTAGCGAGCACAGCGCTAGCGGGAATGATGTTTGGTGCGATGCTTTTTGGTATGTTGGCAGATAAAATTGGTCGAAAAAAAGTTATTTTAATTTGTGTAACCTTGTTCAGTGGTTTTACTTTTTTAGGAGGATTCGCAAGTAATCCAACAGAATTTGGAATTTTAAGATTCATTGCTGGACTTGGTATCGGCGGTGTTTTGCCAAATTTAGTAACTTTAACTTCTGAATATGCACCACAAAAATTGAGAAGTACCTTAGTTACGATTATGTTTAGTGGCTATGCAGTTGGCGGAATTATGGCGGCTTTATTGGGTGTAAAATTTACACCTGAATTTGGTTGGCAGATTATGTTCTTTATTGCAGGAATTCCATTATTAGTATTACCGTTTATATGGAAGTATATGCCTGAATCACTAACATTTTTAGTGAAACAAAAAAATTATGAACCTGCCTCAGAAATTATTAATAAGATCAATGCAGATTTAAATGTTAATTCGTCAACTCATTTGGTTCTAAACGAAATTAAACTACCTGATGCATCGGTTAAATCTCTATTTACTGATAGTAGAGCGAAAACGACGTTATTATTTTGGTGCTGCTTTTTTATGTGTCTTTTAATGACATACGCATTAGGAAGTTGGTTACCAAAGTTAATGATGGCTGCAGGTTATTCTTTAGGAAGTAGTTTAACATTTTTACTTTCATTAAATATTGGCGCTGTGATAGGTACTATTGGTGGTGGAATTCTAGCAGACAAATTTCATCTCAAACCTGTTGTGATTTCGATGTTTGTAATCGGAGCTTTTGCTTTATTTGGATTAAGTTTTAACTCACCACCAATTGTTATTTATCTACTGGTGGCATTGGCTGGTGCAGCATCAATTGGTACTAGTATTTTAATATATAGCTATGTAGCGCAATCTTATCCAATTGCGGTACGTTCAACAGGAATTGGTTGGGCTTCAGCTGTAGGGCGTATAGGTGCAATTGTCGGCCCCATTGTCATTGGTATTCTTTTGGGAATGGAATTGCCGCACAAATGGAATTTCATTGCCGTTGCTATACCAGCAGTAATTGGTGCAATAGCCGTATTCTGTATTAAAAGGACAAAAGTGATTGAAACAGTTCCTGAAAAAATAAAAAGCGCATCTTCAATCACACAGTAGAATAAAAGCCTCATAAGAGGCTTTTTTTATAAATGTGATTTTAAAATTTTTTGATGCTCTTTAACCTGTTTGGCATAACGTTTACCTTGTTTTTTCATTTTTCGATTTGTGTTGTATCCAGTAGGTCCAACGTTGTAATAGGCCAGTGCTTTTTTCCAGCTACCAGCAGATTGATTATATTTTGATAGGATAAAAGTCCCACATTGTATATTAATATTTTCTTGAAAAAGGTCACCTGGACAAGATTGTTGCCAATATCTAGGGATAATTTGGGTAAGACCTACAGCACCTGCTGGTGATACTGCATAATTTCGATAACTCGATTCTTGTCGAATAAGTGCGGCCATTAACAGGGGGTCGACATCAAATTGTTGCGCACTTTGCACAATTAGTGGTGAAACCCTATTTGCGGTGTCTGGGTGTACAGAGTATGCCTTTTGAATACCTGTTGAAAGTTTTGCGGCGCGTTTTTGTACTGAACCACCACCTAAAGATGAGCAACCAACAAACACGATACACGATGATAGAACTAAACTATATTTAAGGAAAGTAAAGGATGGGGGAGGTGATTGTAAACGTTGTAAAAAAAGCAAAATAGTAACCGTGCAAATTCAATTTGCAAAAATCATAAGTAAGCTGGTGATTGGGGTCAAGCCCTAGATAAATTGGAGTGTTGTAGTTTTGCAATATATTGATGAGTAAGATAAATAGATCAGAAAAACTTTAAAATTGATTCAAAAATTTTCTTATAATAATGCCATTATTAAATGCCTGAAATCATCATGACGCCAGCTTGTAAATTTTTGAAAAACAAAAAGATAGATTATTCTGTTCATGAATATGAGCATGATCCTAATGCTGAAAGTTTTGGTTTAGAAGCAGCTCAAAAATTGGGTTTATCTGTAAATGAAGTTTTTAAGACACTTCTAGTGACAGATGATGTCAATTATTTTGTGACAATTTTACCAGTGGACCATCAACTTAATTTAAAAAAGGCGGCGAATGCTTTCAGTTGTAAAAAACTTAAAATGGCTGATCCGAAAGTGGCTGAGCGTCTGACCGGTTACTTAGTGGGTGGGATTAGTCCAATTGCTCAAAAAAAGCGACTTAAGACAGTCATTCACCAATCGGCAAGTTCTCTTAAAAAGGTGTACGTGAGTGGTGGCAAACGAGGGCTAGATATCGGATTAGATCCTCAATCATTGGCCCAAGTATTAGATGCTCAATTTAAGGACATTGTGGATCACACTTAATGTTTGATCACTACATTTGACGTAGATTGGTTAGATATTCTTGAGCGATAAAAATTTCTTGATCATCAGTTGGGCATACCTTGTTCCATTGATGTCCTTGATCTAATTCCCAAGTACGTTGATTATCGTTCAGATAATTTAGTAGACCATCTTTAATAATCGTTTTCTTTAGTTTTTTATCTTCAATCGGAAAACAAGTTTCTACTCTTGAAAATAAATTACGTCCCATCCAGTCTGCACTTGAACAATATAATTTCTCATTGCCTTGATCTAGAAAATAGTAGACCCGTGTGTGTTCTAAAAAACGTCCTACAATGGATCTGACGCGGATATTTTCTGATAACTGTGGTACTTGAGGTCTTAATGAACAGATGGAACGAATGATCAGATCGATTTGAACACCTGCATTTGACGCTTGATAAAGTGCCGCGATTAATTTAGGTTCAGTTAAAGCGTTAACTTTGATAATAATATGCGCTTTATGACCAGACTTAGCATGGTGGATTTCATTGGCAATGAGTTTTAAAAGCTGTTCATGCAAGGTAAAAGGTGCATGGAACAGCTTTTTAGGCTTTGCCATTTTTCCCATACCTGTCAATTCTTGAAAGATTTTATGGACATCTTCACAAATGTCATCATCAGTGGTCAGAAGACCGTAATCGGTATACATTTTTGCATTACCAGCATGATAATTGCCAGTTCCCAAATGAACATACCTTTTCAGATGATCTGCTTCTCTACGAACAACCAGAATCATTTTAGCGTGAGTTTTATAGCCCACGATGCCATACACAACAACAGCTCCAGCTTCTTGTAGGAGGTTGGCGACCAGGATATTGGATTCTTCATCGAATCTAGCACGTAATTCAATAATCGCAGTAACTTCTTTACCATTTCGTGCTGCTTCTGCTAAGACCTGAACGATCTCTGAATCTGGTCCGCTGCGATAAAGAGTTTGCTTAATTGCCAAGACATTAGGGTCTTTTGCAGCCTCTTTTAACAGGTTGATGACGGGTGAAAATGAGTCAAAAGGATGATGTAAAAGGACATCACGTTGTTTTAATACATCAAATATACTTTTTGATTGTCTCAATATCTTCGGTATCACGGGTTGATAGGGTTTAAACTTCAAATCTGGACAATCAAAATCTGAAAATAATCGAGCTAAATTTACAGGACCTTGAACACGATAGAGTTGTGAAGGTTCTAAAGAAAATTGTTCAAGTAGATATTGGTTAATCGTTTCTGGGCAATTGTGATCAATTTCAAGTCGAACTTCACGTCCAAATCTTCGCGAAGAAAGTTCATCTTTAAGAGCAACTGCCAGATCGTCTACATCGTCAGCTAAAATTAAGTCAGCGTTGCGTGTAACACGGAATTGGTAGCATCCTGTCGCCTTCATTCCTGGAAATAAGTCATTGATATGTTGTTGCAGAATAGCCGACAACAGGATGTAATGTTGCTTACCTTCGCATAAGTCATCAGGAATTTTGACCGCCCTTGGCAAAGTTCTCGGTGCAGGTACGATCGCGAGCTCAATCTGACGACCAAAAGCATCTTTACCTTCAAGCGTGACAATAAAATTAAGGCTCTTATTGACTAAACGGGGAAAAGGATGGGCAGGGTCTAAACTGATGGGCGTGATTACTGGTTGAATAAATTTACTGAAGTAGTTTTGAATCCATTCAGTATATTTATCTAAAATTCCATGATATTGGATAAATTCGATACCATAAGATTTAAGTTGAGGAATGAGCTCGTTATTAAGTATCTGATATTGTTCTTGAACCGCATGATGCGTTGTTTTAGATATTTGTTCTAAAATAATTTCATTGGGAATAGCATCAGGCGCAGTAGTTATTTGATTTAATTCGATCTGTTTTAAAAGTCCAGCAACGCGTATTTCAAAAAACTCATCTAAATTCCGAGAAAAGATGATTAAAAAATTTAGTCGCTCTAATAAGGGGTGGTGAGGGTCTTTAGCTTGAGCTAAAACTCGTTTATGGAATTCTAATAATGAAAGTTCGCGATTAATGTAAGTGTCTGAATTGTGTTGAAAGTTTTCAAAAGAGTGCATAGTACCAATTATTGCTTTTTGAGCCGTCAGGAAAGACCTTGCAGCGATGGTACGTTTGATGTGTGACAGTAATATTACATTGATTGGTATATATTCGATAAATATATATAATTGGATTTATTTTATTTTAATCAAAAAAGCACACAATAAGTGTGCTTTTTTTAAATCAATTAGGGCTTAGAAATCGTAACGGAAACCTAAAGATAAACCTAAAGCATCCTCACCTTTGAAACCCTTCACATTATTTGTACGTGCTTGTTCCCACGGTGTAAGGCTTGAGTTTTTGTCATTAAGCACAGTTGCGACGTTACCGTAAACACGAACTGCTTTATCAAGACGATGTTCAAGTCCTAAAGCAATGAGTGTTGCGTTCGCATCTTTAGCATCTACATCACGGTGCATCACTTGACCACGGATATATGTTTTTGGTGCAAATTTATAATCAGCTGCAACACCAATGACTTGTGCATCAGGATTTTTTACGTCATTGTCATGAGTCATATATTGATATAAACCACCAATATTTAGCTCAGGTGTGATTTTATAAGCACCAGCTAAACGGAAGCCATCACGTTCGCCGCGAGTCGCATCTTCTTCATAGTGTTCATAAGCAGCTGCGAAATCAACAGGACCTTCTTTATAGGTCAATGCAAGATCGTAAGCTTTATTCTTTTTAGAGTCGCCTTTCTTTTGAATAACTTCACCAGTATCTTTATCTACAATTGTTTCCGTGAAGCCTGGAGAATTGCTTTCGTGCAATGAAAGTGCTGCTAATACATTGAACCCATTTCCGAATTTTGGTGATTTATATTCGATGGTATTTTCATTACGCTCATCGAAACGTAAGTCACCAGCACGTGTTACATTACGTAAATCACCTACTTGATCGCCGAAATAGTTAACTGGACCACGTGCTATTTTAAAAGGGCTATCAAAACGACCGACACGAGTTTGACCGAAATTACCTTTTAAACCAACAAATGTATCACGTGTTGCAAAATCAACACCTGAATTTTGTCCACCGCTAGCAAAGTTGATTTCTTGTTCAATTTGACCAAAAACAGTCATATCATTTTCTAGTTTCTGTTCAACTTTAAAGCCTAGACGAGATGAATTAGATGATAAACCCACTTCATTATAATCTTTACCATCATCAAGGTAATCTAATGAAACATGCGCACGACCATAAATTTTAACGTCGGCTGCCATTGCGATTGATGGTGTAATTAGTGTTGCCCCAACTGCTAATGCACAAAGTGTTTTTTTCATTTCTAGCTCCAGTAAAGACTGATTTATTGTCCTAATAATCATGATCAGTAGTTTTTTTGTAACTACTGTTCTCTATTGGTGCTAAGTATTCATTACAAATAAGTCAGTAATATTAAGAATTTATTTCATTATCATGAAAATGGATAGAAACAATTTATAGTAATCAAAAGGCATAAAACAAAAAAAAGGAGCCAAAGCTCCTTTTTTTATGAGGATCTGTTATAAAGCAGCTTTAATCTTCTCAGCCAAAGCCTTGATACGCTCTTGATCACCCATTTGTGCTGCGTGTTTACCCAGTTCATGAATTGAACTTGGAATAAGATGGAAGTGAACGTGAGGCACGGTTTGCCCAGCTGCAGCACCAGATAACTGCATCAACACTATACCTTTTGCATCTAGTGCTGTTTCAATCGCTTTTGCAATTTTTTGAACGATTTGAATCGTGTACGCTGCAGTGTTTGGATCTAAGTCGAGTAAAGTTACGGCAGGTGATTTAGGGATGACTAAAGTATGACCATCTGCCTGAGGCATAATGTCCATAAATGCAAGAACTTGCTCATCCTCATACACTTTAATTGCAGGAAGTTCACCACGTAGAATTCTTGCAAAAATATTTTGATCATCGTAAGCCATAACTATTCCCAGAATGTAATTAGATTGAATTATTTACAGTTCAATTCTTTCTGACGTTGCTTAATGGAGTCAAGCTTTTGTTGCTCTTTTTCTGAGAACTTAGGTTTAGTTGTATTGCAATTTTCATTGCCGAACTTTGCCTTAGTATCTGGATCTTTAAAACAGAAGCCTTTTGATGCATAGATGATGTTGTAATCATCTTTAAGTTTTTCACACTCTTTTGTAGTATCGGCAAAAGCATTAACCCCAGCTGAAACAGATACAGCAGTAATTAAACCTAATAAAAACTTATTCATGAGTATCCTCATTTAGAAATGGACATTTGATATTGTCACATTTCAATTATATGGGCTTTATATGTGAATTCAATGGCGAAAATTTATTCTAAGGTAATTTTGCTCCATGATTCGTACATTTTAACTGCTGTCGAAAAATCACTATTAGGTTCAGCTATTGCATTAGCAGCACCAATTAGACTTTGAGTAAGCGTAATGACAGGTGCGGATAATTTTGCTTGATGAATGAGGTCTACTGCGATACCAGTGTCTTTGCTTAGTAACGGTAAGGCAAAAGTATTTGGAAAACTTCGATTTAATACCCGTTGAGGCAATACATTTTCAGTCACACCACTTTTACCACTTGAAGCATTGATGCACTCTAATGCTTCATTTAAATCCACACCATGCGCTTTAAGTGCAGTAAAACCTTCAGCAGCGGCACATAAGTGGACAGCCAAGAGCATGTTGTTCACTGCTTTCACAGCAAAACCAGATCCTGAGTCTCCTACATGCTTAATCAGTTTACCCATGGCTTGCATCGCTGGTAATACAGCTTCAAAAGCAACTTTTTCACCACCTACCATGAAGGTTAAAGTCGCGTTTTCAGCACCAATAGTTTGTCCGCTAACAGGCGCATCTAGAAAAAATACACCTTTTGATTTTAAAAAAGCTTGTTGTGCTTTAGCTGCATCAGGCACGCCACTGGTGCAGTCTACCCAAATTGATCCAGGTTTAATGTCGACTTGATGAATGATCTCATTGACTTGCTGACTCGTTGGTAAGCAACTAAAAATGATATCAGCGTGGGCAGCTTCTTGAAGTGATACAGCTTGTGTTTGATATTCAGTTGCATGTTGTTTGGCTTTCTCGAAATTTCGATTCCATACCAAAACTGATTCATAGTGTTTGGGTAAATGAGCTGCCATACGGTAACCCATTGCGCCTAATCCAATAAATGCAACTGTCGTCATTTTCTTTACTCTATTTGTGTTGAACGCTCTGCTAACCAGTGAGCAAGTTCAGGCCAAAATTGATCGGCACTTTTTTGACTCGACATTAAACCTAAATGCCCACCAGGAATAAGAGTAAACGTGACATCACGACTATTTGTCAATTCAGTCAATGGTCTAACAGCATCAGCTGTGACCATTTGATCGCTTGAACCCGCGCCAATCATAAGAGAGCAGTCTATATTTTTTAATTCGATTTTCTTATCTTGAAGTTCGATATAACCATTTTTTAGCGGATTTCTTAACCAGACATTGAATAACATATCTTGGTTTACCCCAGCAGGATAATCAATCATATGATTGAGGAAATAACCTAAAGTGGCATGTTCATGCAAAAGTTTTTTATCATCAAGATTCAGTAATAATTGTTTATGGCCTTCATACCAACCTTTTGGATCTAAAATTTTAAATCCAATTGCATTTAAAATACCTGGGGAGTGAATCAGGCGCTTAGGAATACGACCGTTATAAACTTTATGTTTGAGTAGACGAGTTCTTTCAAGATAGCGATTCATCTTAGCATATAGCTTTCCGATACTACCTGAAGCAAAGCTATCAATTGGACTACCTAAAACGATTAGATTTTTTACATGGTTCGGCTGTCTGAGCGCTGTGTACAACAGAACAAATATTCCCGCCATACTCCAGCCATGTAAAGAAATTTGATCAGATTTAGCGTGTGTGCGTATTTGATCGATACAATTCGGGATTGCATCATCAATAAAACCTAAAAAGTTGAGATCGCGATCTTTATAGCTAAAGTGTCCCCAATCCAATAAATACACATCAAAACCTTGCTCTGTATAATATTTGATAAGAGAACGGTATGGATAAAGATCATAAATATCCATCTTGATCGCTAAAGGCGCGACAAAGACCAATGGCTCAACATATTTTTTATTTTCAGATGCGTAATATCGAATTTTACTCGATTTATGAGTACCTATCACTTCATACGGCGTTGCTTGAGATAAAACCAAAGATTTACCGTAAAAAATGCGTGTCCCTAAATTTTTTAACTTGCTTTGTTTAGAACGCCAGTTAGTTTTTAAATGTTCCATGAAGGTTGAAGATCTCATAAGCATGTGATTTGAACGAAGTCTAAGCGATATTTATATATTTTACCTTGACCTTAAATGCTTTGGGCGCTCAAAATGTTGGCAATTATTCACAAAGGCAGTTTTTAGGACTGATTTAGAGCAATGAGCCAGCAAGACGACATTGAATACCAACTTGATACATTAGCACTTCGTACAGGTCATACGCGCAGTTTTGAAGGTGAGCATGCTGAACCGATGTTTCTAACTTCTTCATTTGTATATGCAAATGCAGCAGAAGCAGCAGCTAAATTCTCTGGGAAAGAGCCCGGTAATATTTATTCTCGCTTTACAAACCCAACAGTCGCAATGTTTGAAAAAAGATTGGCTGCAATGGAAGGTGCTGAACGTGCAGTGGCAACAAGTACGGGTATGGCTGCGATCATGGCGGTGGCGATGTCATTCTTAAAGGCTGGTGATCATGTTGTATGTTCTCGAGCAGTATTTGGTTCAACCGTGGCCTTATTTGAAAAATACATTTCTAAGTTTGGTGTGACTGTCAATTTTGTTGATTTAACAGATTTAGATGCTTGGAAAGCTGCGATCAAACCAGAAACTAAACTACTATTTGTAGAATCTCCGTCAAATCCATTATCGGAAATTGCTGATATTCGTGCATTAGCAGATATCGCGCATGAAAATGATGCCTTACTCGCAATTGATAATAGTTTCTGTACGCCAGTGCTACAACAACCATTAAAATTGGGCGCGGATCTAGTTGTCTATTCAGCGACAAAATATTTAGATGGTCAAGGTCGTGCGTTGGGTGGTGCTGTCGTAGGTAGTCATCAATTACTTGAAGAAGTTTTTGGCTACGTTCGTACAACTGGGCCTTCTATGAGTCCGTTCAATGCTTGGGTTTTCCTAAAAGGTTTGGAAACGCTTCGTCTACGTATGAAGGCTCATTCTGAAAGTGCACAAAAGATTGCTGAGTGGCTTCATCAGCACGATAAAATCGAGAAAGTATTCTTTGCTGGCTTAGCGGATCATGTAGGTCATGATTTGGCTAAACAGCAACAAAAAGGTTTTGGTGGTATCGTTTCATTCGTGGTAAAAGGTGGGCGAGAAGCTGCTTGGAAAGTGATTGATCACACTCAATTTATTTCTATTACTGGAAATCTTGGGGATGCAAAATCAACGATTACTCATCCTGCAACGACTACTCATGGTAAATTGTCTGATGAAGCGAAGGCTGCAGCTGGCATTGCAGAAGGTTTAATTCGTCTTTCAGTAGGTTTGGAAGACGTTGATGATATTATTGCAGACATTCAACGTGGTCTTGATTTAGTCTAATTTAAATTTGTTCGGAGTATACAAATGAACATTAACATGCTTATGCAACAAGCACAGCGCATGCAAAAGGAAGTAGAGTCCAATATCAAGAAGGCGAAAGAAGAGCTTGCACAGAAAGAAGTGCATGCTGAAGCTGGTGGTGGTTTGGTAAAAGTGACAATGACTTGCCGTAATGTGGTAAAACGCATTGAAATCAATCCAGAATTACTTCAAGACGATCCAGATATGATTGAGGATTTGATTGCAGCTGCTATGAATGATGCTGCACGCCAAGCCGAAGCGATTTCAGAAGAAACAATGAAGTCTGCAAATAGTGGTATGGGATTACCTCCTGGCTTGTCAGGTTTATTTTAAGGATATTGCCGAGTGTTCAGCGAACGGTTTGACCAACTCGTCCAAGCACTGCGAATTTTACCAAGCGTTGGGCCTAAGTCGGCTCAGCGCATGGCGTTGCATTTGATCATGAAGAATAAGCAAGGTGCTTTGGCATTATCTGAAGCACTTAGCGATGCCGCTGATCATATCCATGAATGTTCTATTTGCCACTCATTGACTGAGAATGAGGTGTGTGACATTTGTCTGTCACAAGACCGAGATGATACCTTGCTCTGTGTGGTTGAATCTCCTGCAGACGTGATGGCAATTGAGCAAAGTGGAAGTTTCAGAGGCAAATATCATGTATTGGGGGGGCATTTATCTCCTTTAGATGGTATAGGGCCTGAAGAGGTTGGCATACCTGCATTAGTTCAACGCTTAGCTGAAGGTCAGGTAGCAGAGGTTATTCTCGCTACCAATGCAACGGTTGAAGGGCAGGCTACGGCACATTATTTGGTAGAAGCCACACGTCATTTGAATCTTAAAATGACGCGTATTGCTCAAGGTGTACCACAAGGGGGTGAGCTTGAGTATGTCGATAGTCACACCTTAAGCCAAGCAGTTCATAATCGTATGCAAATGAAATAAGCACAAATTGTGCTTATTTTTTTGATTAGAGAAATATCACTTTTCTGAATTGTTTTTTAGTCAAAAAAAATATTAAATTTTTCATGTTTTATAACTATTTACAGTGTATACATAGATTTGCTTGACGCTTTAATTGAAAATTTATATTTAAAATTGATAATTTAAGCTAAAATACATCTCGATACCAATCTAGCACATTGTTTTTTATGATGTTTCAATTTATCCAAGAGCAAAAAGAACTCGAGCATGTTTTGACACTAATGAGTCAACAAGATGTTTATGGTTTAGATACTGAATTTATCAAAGTTGATACACTATGGCCAAAATTGGGTGTCTTGCAAATCAATGTCGCAGATCAGGTGTTTTTATTAGACGGTACACGTCTAGATTTTTCGAGTTTCTGGCCTAAAGTTTTTGCTGCAAAGCAAAATATTTTCCATGCTTGTGGTGAAGATATTGATCTGATTTACCATTATTCAAAAGGCAATCATCTTAATAATGTATTTGATACTCAGGTGGCTTTGTCTTTTCTCGGACACGGATTACAGGTCAGTTATCAAAATGCGCTTAAAGAAATTTTAAATATAGAAATTGATAAAGATCAAACACGTTCAGATTGGCTTGCACGTCCTTTAACTGAAGAGCAAAAAGCATACGCAGCGAATGATGTCTTATATATTATGAATTTAGCCGATGCGCTAAAAAATGAATTAGAGAAAAAAGGGCATTATCAGTATGTACTAGAGGATTGTAAGAGCCTCACGCTTGAGATTGCGACAGAAACGCCGAAAGAGAAACTATACGAAGATGTCGGAAATTATAGACACTCTCGAAAGCAGTTAATGCAGCTACAATTGCTCAGTGTTTGGCGTGAAGAAATGGTGAAGGCTTTAAATCAGCCTCGAAGTTTTATTCTGAAAAATGCCACTATGATTGATTTGGTGGAAAAAAATCCAAAAAATACATTTCAATTATCCCAAGTTAAAAATATTCGTCCGAATGTGGTTCGTGAGCACGGTAAAACGATTTTGGATATTATTGCGTTGCTGCCCCCAATGGAAGAATGGCCATTACGAATTGCTCGACCAATTAAACATTCATCTAAAGATATTACACATGATGTTGATAACATGATTGGTAATCTTGCAGAAGAGTTGGTGATCCCCAAAGAAGTGTTAATGCGAAAAAAATGGCTCGGGGCTTTATATCAGCATGTGGTTTTTCATGGCGATGAACAAGACTTACCTCAATATTTACTCGGTTGGCGTTATGATTTACTGACGAAGCCATTAATTGAGTTGCTTCATAAAGATGCACAATATTTGAGTATGCAAATGAAAGTCAATGAATGACTTCTCTCAAAATTTGATTAAAGAATTACCAGTCATCCTAAACTAGACTGATGCGTTAACAAACGCTAATGTTTCGCCGTTTTTTTTGATGTATGCTTTGCTTTGAGTTTAAAAGGTGTTGTTTGAATCATGTGGTGTGAAATCTACAAATCTAGTAAGAAAGACGAAATGTATATTTACGTTGCGCGTCCTGAACAAGCGGAAAACCAAGAAGCTGTTGATCCGTTATCAGTATTATCTGATGCAATGAAAAATGCATTTGGCCGAGCGACATTTGTGATGTCACTGGAATTACATGCCGAACGCAAATTAGCGCGTGCAAATGTTTTACATGTGATGGATTCAATTCAGACGAAAGGATTCTTTTTACAATTGCCGCCTGAAGGATTGATCAATCCTAATGCGGTAGAGCCAGAGGGACTACGCGGTGCGTGATAATCAAGTTGGAGGATGGGATCAGTTTGTTTCAATGTTGGATTCAATTCCAGAATATAACATTGCAATTACCGTCTATATTCTCGGAACTTTGATTATTCTGTGGTGTTGGTACGGCATAGCGAAACGCCTACCTTCACCTTTAGGTGGAGTGACTTGGATTTTTGTGTTTGCTATTTTGGCAACACCAACGATTTCTGAAGGTCCTAATTCCGCCTTAGCACCTGCAACTTTTGGTTTGATCTTTGGGGTATTAACAAAAGATTCACCTTTGATCTGGTCTAATTTCTCATTGATTGCCTTTGTTATTGCTATAGGGTTATTGGCAGGTTATTTCTGGACTAAGTACGCTTCTAAACAAAAGAATCCGAGACACACATCGTCAGTGAAGACACCACCACTTTAATTATCCAAATAAAAAAATAAGGTTTCATTATGTCTGTTGATGCACATCAATTTACGGGTACAGATCAATATATCGCCACAGATAGTCTCAAGCTTGCTGTGAAGGCCGCTCGAGCGTTGCAAAAGCCTCTTTTGGTGAAGGGTGAGCCAGGTACAGGTAAAACATTATTGGCTGAACAAGTTGCTGATAGCCTGGGTTTAAAACTGATTACTTGGCATATCAAATCAACGACGAAGGCTCAACAAGGTCTTTATGAATACGATGCCGTTTCAAGATTACGCGATAGTCAATTGGGTGATGAGCGTGTTTATGATATTAAAAACTATATTAAACCAGGTAAATTGTGGGAAGCATTTACCTCTGAAGAACGTTGCGTTTTATTAATTGATGAGATTGATAAAGCAGATATCGAGTTCCCAAATGATTTGCTTCATGAACTAGACAAAATGTCATTCTTTGTTTATGAAACTGGTGAAACAATTACTGCAACACAGCGTCCAATTGTGATCATCACTTCAAATAATGAAAAAGAACTTCCTGATGCTTTTTTACGCCGTTGTTTCTTTCATTATATTGAATTCCCAGATGAACAGACCATGCGTGAAATTATTGCAGTTCATTTTCCAAGAATTTCAACGACATTGGTCAGTGAGGCACTTCAGGTCTTCTTTAAGCTTCGCCAAATACCTGGTCTTAAGAAGCCACCTTCAACTTCTGAATTAATTGATTGGTTAAGCTTATTGATGGCTGATGATATGCCTGAAGATATTTTAAGAAACCATGATAAGTCAAAAGCAATTCCACCGCTGTATGGTGCGCTCATCAAAAATGAGCAAGATGTGCAGCTACTTGAGCGCCTCGCATTTATGACTCGTCGATAGGTGATACTATGTTCGTAAGACTGTTTTACACCTTGCGAAAATACGGAATCCCCGTAACGACGCGCGAGCTGATTGATTTAAATCAAGCAATTAGTCTAGGGTTGGTTTTTGCAGATCAAGATGATTTTTATCAGCTTGTGAAGACAGTCATGGTCAAGGATGAGCGTTACTTCGATAAGTATGATCGTGCTATGAAGGATTATTTTCAGGGCATTCAAACCTTTGATGTAGATGATTTACTCAGTAAAGTTAATCAACTTCCTAAAGAATGGTTTGATTTAGAACTCCTTGAAAAACACTTAACGCCAGAGCAACGTGAAGCACTACAAAGAGCAGGTTCTTTAGAAGAGCTCATGAAAATGCTGGAAGAGCGTTTGCGTGAGCAACATAAAAAACACCAAGGTGGTAATCGTATGATTGGCACTGGTGGCACTTCACCGTTTGGAGCTTTTGGTGATCACCCAGAGGGGGTGAGAATTGGAGGGCCGGGACGTAAAAAATCTGCGGTGAAAGTGTGGGAACAACGTAAATACCAAAATCTTGATGATGATCAAATTTTGGGAACACGTCATATGCAAATGGCGTTGCGTCGTCTGAGAAAATTTGCGCGTCAAGGTGCTGAAGAAGAGCTTGATATAGATCAAACGATTCGCGAAACGGCTAAGCAGGGAATTCTTGATGTACAGATGGTGCCAGAGCGTCGTAATCGAATTAAAGTTTTGATGTTGTTCGATGTAGGCGGTTCTATGGATGCCTATATTGCACAATGTGAAAAACTGTTTAGTGCAGCCAAAACAGAATTTAAGACTTTAGAATATTTCTATTTCCATAACTGTCTTTATGATTACGTGTGGAAAGACAATCATCGCCGTACTTCGACAAAAATGAATACCTTAGATTTATTTAATACCTATGGTAAAGATTATCGAGTGATTGTTGTTGGTGATGCAAGTATGGCGCCATACGAATTAAAATCTGCTGGTGGTTCTGTCGAATACATGAATGAAGAGTCGGGTGAAATTTGGCTGCGTCGTTTGCGCCAGCATTATGAAAAGACGGCTTGGTTGAATCCTGAAACTGAGAATTACTGGCATTACACTCAAACGATAGGAATGATCAAAGAATTATTTGAAGATCATATGTATCCAATGACTTTAAAAGGCATTGAAGATATGACTAAATTCCTCTCGCGCTAACTTTTTTAAATTATATTCATCTAAAGGATCTTGATATGAGCTATCAAATCAATGGTGTGGCATTGCCAAATGCAGAAGGTTTTTTTGGTGAATATGGTGGTCAATTCATTCCACCTCATTTAAAAGCAGCAATGGATGAAATCAATGTTGCTTATGAAGAAATTCGTAAAACACCTGAATTTCAAAATGAGCTTTCAGAGCTCTTTGCGCATTATGTAGGTCGTCCAAGTCCTTTATTTCATGCCAAACGACTTTCAGAACAATTGGGCGGTGCTCAAATTTATCTGAAGCGTGAAGATTTGAACCATACAGGTGCGCATAAAATTAACCATTGTTTGGGTGAAGCTTTACTTGCTAAATACATGGGCAAGAAAAAAGTCATTGCTGAAACTGGGGCAGGTCAACATGGTGTCGCATTAGCCACCGCTTGTGCCTTGGTTGGTATCCCGTGTGAAATTCATATGGGTCAAGTTGATATTGAAAAAGAACATCCAAATGTCGTGAAAATGAAAATTTTGGGTGCGAATCTAATTTCAGTCACTCGTGGAACAGCAACATTAAAAGATGCTGTTGATAGTGCTTTCGAAGAGTATTTGAAAGACCCTGATAGCTTTATTTATGCCATCGGATCAGTCGTTGGTCCACATCCATTTCCTAAAATGGTGCGTGATTTCCAAGCAATTATCGGTGATGAAATTAAAGTTCAATCACAAGACAGATTTAATAAATATCCTGATTATATTGTTGCTTGTGTTGGCGGTGGCTCAAATGCAATGGGAGCATTCAGTGCATTCCTTAATGATGGTAGTGTGAAATTAATTGGTGTTGAACCAGCAGGACATGGTTTAGATACTGATCAACATTCGGCAACATTAACTTTAGGTAAACCAAGTCAACTTCATGGTATGGCGTGTTATGTGCTGGAAGATGAAAATGGCGAACCATTACCTGTGCATTCAATTGCTTCTGGATTAGATTATCCTGGTGTGGGGCCTCAACACAGTTTCTTAAAAGATATTGGTCGTGTTGAGTACTCAACAGCAACTGATGAAGAATGTCTGAATGCATTCATGACTCTATCTCGAGTTGAAGGGATTGTGCCTGCATTAGAAAGTTCACATGCTGTTGCTTGGGCGATACGCGAAGCTCCACAATTGTCCAAAGATACCATTGTTGTGGTGAATTTATCAGGTCGAGGTGATAAAGACTCGGACTATGTGGCAGAAAAATTAGGTTTAAATTAACACATAAAAAAACCAGCTTAGGCTGGTTTTTTTAATTACATTTCTGGTGGTTCTTCATTCAAAGGCGTAAGAATATTTTCAAAGGAGGAAATTTCAATTGGAATGAGCGGAGTTTCAATTGAAAGATCTTGAGCAAGTGTTTCAGTCGCTTGTTGAGCTTGTTGAGCTTGTTGAGCTTGTTGAGCTTGTTGAGCTTGTTGAGCTTGTTGAGCTTGTTGAGCTTGTTGAGCTTGAACCATGGTTTTCATAATTTCATCAGCTGGTGCACTTAGTTCGTGTGCTTTTTTGCTGTCATATTTGGTGGCAAGTTCTTTTAAAATTGCGTAAGACAAATAACTCGTAAATGCTGGATTCTCAGATTTAACCTTGGATGGAAGTAGAGAAACGCAAGCGGCATGAAATAAACCATGTTGTACGTATGTTGCATTGAATGCAGGATCTTTAGCTTTATCAGGATCACCTAAATAACCAATTTTGAAGCCAATTTCAGATGCAGCAC
Organism: Acinetobacter sp. ANC_7512; assembly: GCF_056779935.1. Lineage (NCBI taxonomy): Bacteria > Pseudomonadati > Pseudomonadota > Gammaproteobacteria > Moraxellales > Moraxellaceae > Acinetobacter > Acinetobacter sp. ANC_7512. Next base: position 17,823 of record NZ_JBWYIX010000015.1, read on the forward strand.
AGGCATTGGTTACTTCAGAAGAGGGATTGCGATAGTCAGCATTTTTTTTGAAATATAGCACTTCTGCGATCGACATCATTTCATCTTGAATTTCTTTGAGTCGGCCATCTAAGTTTGGGACTGCAAAATAATTTTTTAACTTAAATAGCGTTACAGTGCCTTCGAGCCATTTTTGGGGTTGTTCTGTATAATTCAAATTTGTATAACAGGCAGAAGTTTGCAGGGCGGCTTCAACAAATTCTTTGTTTTTTCTTGGATTTTTCATATCTTGATCAGCCCCTAAATATCCCATTTTGTAGGCTTTTTCATAGGTATTACATGCAGGCGTGATGAGCGTCTTTTTTTGATATGTTTTTGCTTTTTTTAGCAGCTCTATTTGATTCTTTATCGTTGGTTCAAGTTCAGATGCATAAGTGGAAGCAGTTACAAATAAAGCGGTGTAACACAATAACTTTTTATACATCATTAGTCCTTAGGCAAAAAAATTCCATAATGTGATGACTTTACTAATGCTGTTTAAATAGTTCAATGACTCAATAAAAGAAAATAATTGTAAAAGATGACCAATTTCAATCTATTGTTCAAAATTGAGATCATGATTGAATTATCAAAAAAGCCCCCGAGATGGGAGCTTAGCTTTATCCTGAAATATACTGTTGAAGTTGTTCAATCAACACTTTTTGGTCTTCCATCGCGGCTTTAACTAAGTCACCAATAGATACAATTCCGACGAGTCTATCGTCTTCTAATACTGGCAGATGGCGAATATGACGTTCTGTCATTAAATCTAAACACTCATCTACGGTGTTGCTTTTGCTTACAGATAAAACCGTACCAGTCATAATTTCTGAGACTGTAGTTAAGTCGGATGTACGTTGCATAAGTGCAATTTTACGCGTGTAATCCCGTTCAGATAAAATTCCAACAAGTCTTTCATCTTGTACGACAACAACGGCACCAATACCTTTTGTTGCCATTAATGTGATTGCTTCTAAAACCGTAGCATCAGGTGTGATGGTAGAGATTTCTGAATTGTTTTTATTTTGTAGGACTTGAGCTACTGTTGTCATAAAGGTTCCTCTTGTTGGTTATTCGTCCATGTATAAGTTAATAACTGAAATCTTAAATCTTTACAATTGTTTTAGTGGAATTTTCTGCTAAATAGATGGGCTCAAATGATTTTGAAAAAATAGCATCTGCATGTGTGGAATAGTGAGCTTAAAGTGGCGATCTCGATGATTGCACAGGGCAGGTGTGACTTTTAGTCGCGTTAGGGTTGGGAGTAGTGAATTTTTAAAATCATCAGACGTTATTTTTCGAGGCTGATAGTGCGGCCAGTGAATTTTTGCATAATGTAAAGCCTGGACTGAGTTGAGCCAGAAGGGGAATATGTATTCTTGATTGATTGATCGAATGGCCCAACCTTGATGTTCTGGATTGTACAGTCCCCACAGTACTCCACAATACATCATGGTTTTAAGGATATTAACTTTGAGTAAAAAATGCTTTGAATTTGGTTGCAACTGTACAAAGGTGTTCATGATCGTTCGATGATTCATTACCAATGATGATAAGTTCAGTCTAATGATTTTTTCTTAAAGTTTAGTTGCATTAATTTAAAGTTTGGTAAGCAAATATGTAAATAAAAGAGCTAAAAAAACGCCACTAATGTGACGTTTATTTATGCTTGCATTGTGGCCATGTTTTGCCAATACTGTGCTTTCAAAGAATCACGTTCTACACGGAAACCTTGAAGATAGAGTTCAGCTAGAAACATCGCTGCTTTACCATGACCCGCACGTGCTGCATTCTCAAGTTCTGAAACTGCGTCTGTAAAATTCATTTCAAATTGAATGGTATTTACAGCATTTGAATACATATGTTCGAGGTCTTGTTGAGAGAATTGTTTAATCATATAAAACTCCTTATTCTAATTATGATTAGTACTACAGTTATAAAGACCTAAATTAGGTCAAAATGGAATATAACAAAGTAATATTAAACTAATATTACAATTTGCGTTAATTGTCAAATAAATTTTCAAGATAAATCTTTTAAAAAATACTTACATGATTAAACTTTAATCATTTTATATTGGGTTTATGATAAAACTGTAAATAACTATAAAGGAGAATGACTTATGACTAATACCATTGATGGTTTCACATTTGGCAATCCACCAGAGCCATCCGATATTATTGCGCTTGCACATCATCATAAAAAACAACTTGATGAAGCAATTTTTCATCAAGAAATCCATTTAGGTCACTACTGTTTAGAGCAGCGTAAACGTGTGCATGATTACACGCAGACGCTTGATCCTGCAGCGAAAGCTGAATTTTATCGCTACTATGACGGCGAATTAAAACGTATCGCCGTCATTGACGAAGAACACCCTGATGATGCTGAAGGTGGTTTGAGTGTTTTCACTATTTTTATTGTACTCGCGGTGATCGCTGCTATCTTATATTTTGGTGTTGTACAGAATGTTGTCTCTTAAAGGTGAATAAGCGCCATTTTTTGCATATTGGTTCTTGTTTAAATCAACGTTAACACTATATTTTTAAAGCATCTCGGATTACACTTAAGCTAATCCGAGGTTGTACATGCTCCATTTAAAAAAAATTTCGTCTGATCTTTTCTCACAATTAAATATTGAGCAGATTCAAAATGCTTGCATCATAGGCATTGTACTTTTTATTCTTATTGTCTCTAGTATTGCACTGAATCGTCCAATTAATTCAGCCCACTTTGAACAAGTTCAAGCGCTCGCGGCTCAAAATCGTTTAGAGCGAACGCATGAAATGGCAACTTTGTTACTTGCAAAACCTAAGATAAAAAATATTGAATTTTATCGTTTGCTGAATGCTTATCATATCGAGAATGCTCATATAAAAATTTATCCAGCGATTGAAAAGTTGGATTAGTTTTCAATCTCATTCAGATTGAGCCCAAGATTTTGATTCAGTATTTCTTCGATCTCCTTGGCAGTGACACGGTCAGAGACAGCAATAACAGTCATTTGATCGGGGTGTAAATGTTTTTGTATTGCATTTTGAATATCTTGGCGAGTTAATTTTCGAATCTGCTCCTGATACTCATTCAGATAATTGGAATTAAGTCCATAAAAACCAATTGATGCGATTTGGGCATTAATATTTGCATTGCTATTTAAGGTCATTGGAAAAGACCGAAGAATACTTTCTTTATTTTCTTTAAGCAAAGAGTCAGTAATTGGCTGTTTTTTGAAGTCAATGAATACTCGATGTGCGAGCTTTAAGCTTTCGAGCAATTGGTCTTGTTGTGTCGCATATCCAAAACTAAAAACGCCAGGTACCTGTGGTGTAGTCAGCGTACTCGATGCGCTATAGGTGAGTCCTCGTTTAACTCGTAACTCTTTTGATAAGATTGAATTAAAACTCCCACCACCAAACATTCTGTTGGCAACTTCCAAAGCGGCACGATCTGGATGTGCTCGTTCTAAAGATAAATGACCCAATAATGCATGTGCTTGTAGGCTTTCGCGTTTTAGTATTGAAATTTTAAAACCTGATTCACTAACGGGAGTTGGAAGGTCAGGTTGTCTTTGCCCTTGCGGTAAATTGATACTGATCAGTTCCGAGATCTGTTGAGCTTGATCTTGAGTGAGTTGTCCTGTAATTGCTATATTGGAATTTTGAGCGACAAGCAATCGATCTCTAAATTCTTTGAGTAATTCGGGCGTAATTTTTTTTAAACTACCTACTGTCCCAGCTGTTGGTTGAGCATATGGATGATCCCCATACAGCATACGGTACAGTTGTATTGACATTAGTCTGGATGGATTCTCTTGAAGTTGTTTTTGCCCAATTTGAGTATTACTGAGCGCGAGATTAATGCCTGATTGTTTGAAGGTGGCATGTTTGATTAAATGCAGTAGTAAGTTCAATGCAGCGTCAAATTTTTCAGGATCATTTAACACTCTTAGTCGGACAACAAACATATCGCGATAGGCATTGAAAGAATATTTGGCGCCTAATCCCTCAAATGTGGTGGTAATCTGTTTTGCACTGAGCTGATCTGTTCCTTCAAGCATAAGGCGAGCTGCCATATTGGATATACCGTAAAGTCCTTGACCAATGACTTCATCTCGTGCAGAACCAGCATTGAATGTAATTTGAATGTCGACCATTGGCAGATCATTCGTTTCGACAAATAAGGTTCGTACATTTAAAGAGTTTTTAAGTTCTTGAACAAAAGGCGCTTTATAATTTTGGGAAGATTTTGTGATCTCTTTTAAGCTTAACAAGTTTTTAATCGAGCTTAGACCACTGGGATCTTCTTCAATGATCTGTTCAATTGGTTCCGCTTCTATAAGTTCCTCTGCATGCGACAGTGAACTCAACATGGCACTAAACAACACACTCGTTAAAAATAGAGAAGACAAATAATTCATAAAACGCCTAGTTATTGTTTTTCTGTTCAGGATAAAGATGTAAAACGCTCAAATTGTCACGATTAAAATAAATATTGGCAATGCGTTGTAAATCATGCGGTGTGACTTTATCGAAGTAATCAGGGAGTTGATCAATCATGCGATAGTCTAGATCATTAATGCTGAGCAAACCAATGAGTCGAGCTTGCCCAATAATATCATCTTGGCTATACACTAAATTGGAAACGAAATTCGCCTTGACCCGATTGAGTTCTTTTTCATTCACTAATTCTGATTTGAATAAATCAAGTTCCTGCTGTATGCGTTTTTGCGCTTGCTCTAGACTGATACCTTCAGCTGGTATGGCAGAGATTAAAAATAGGCTATCCCCACGATTATATGGATCATAACTCACATTAATTGAGGTCAGAATTCGCTTATCTCGGATCAGTCTCTCTTGTAGGCGTGCTGAAATTCCGCCGTCCAATAGATTTTGAATAATGGTTAGAGCGTAGGCGTCTTGAGGATTTTTTGCTGTTTTAATGGAATTCACATTCCAAGACATAAATAAGTTGGGTACGTGTACAGCCTGATATTGCTCCATGAAGCGATATCCAATTCTTGAAAATTCAAGCACATCATTTCGTTCAGGAACTGATTTTTTGGGAATCTTATTAAAATATTTTTTGACATCTCGAATGGTTTGTTCAGGATCAACATCCCCAATAATGACTAAGGTTGCATTATTCGGTGCGTACCAAGTTTCGTACCATTGTTTTAAATCATTCAATTGAATGTTATTCAGATTTTTCATTAAGCCAATCACTGGTTGGCGATAGTGACTGGTCGGATATGCAATCCATTTAAATCTTTCAAAAGCAAGGTTTCGAGGATTATCCTCTGTTCGTTGCCGTCGTTCAGCCATCACGACTTTAATTTCGGGTTCGAAATCTTCTTGGCGCAGAACTAAATTTTGCATTCGATCCGCTTCTAACTCTAATGCCAGTGGAAGATATTTTTTAGGATAGAATTGATAGTAATTGGTGTAATTTGTGGATGTGAATGCATTGACACTACCACCATAAATTCGACTAAGGCGTGTAAATTCATCATTCGGTACTTTTTTAGTGCCTTTGAACATCATATGTTCTAGTACGTGTGAAATGCCGAGTAAATTCCCTGACTCGTCACTACTGCCGACGGCATACCAAATTTGGCTAATTACTACAGGTGCGCGGTGATCTTCTCTAATAATGACTCTTAAACCATTATCCAGTGTTGTTTCGACGGTGTTTCGAGAGAGTTGAGTAGTTTGCTGATTTGCAAATGCCATCATCGGTGCTGATGTAATAGCAGCAATGATGATTGTCTGTTTGAAAATGAGGTGCAGAGAGAATTTGAGCCGGCTGAGAGACACAATTAATCCGAATAATGACTTTAAAATTATTCTTGATGATGTCGTATATTTATTCAAGATTGAACTGTTGCAATTTGGTTGATCGTTTTAAAAGTAATTGCAGATCGTGAATTTAAAGCAATGTATGCTAAACTCCATTCTTTTAATCGCAATGCTTTTCAAGGAATCGGCATGCAAGAACAGCAAAATAAATTCTTGATTGATGCGGATATTGGTGATGACGATGTCACCTTACCGAGCCTCCCGGCCGTTAATGTGCCTATTATCGAAAACAATGAAGTAGAAAAGCTGGAAACGGTGCCGGCCGTTGAAGAAACAAAACCGAAAGGTGGTTTCTTCAGTCGTATGAAAGAAGGCTTATCAAAATCTCGTAAAAATTTAGCTGATGGAATGATGAACATTTTAGTCGGTGGTAAAGAGATTGATGATGAGCTGCTCGAAGAAGTTGAAGAGCAATTATTGGTCGCAGATATTGGGGTAGAGGCGACGAAAACAATTATTGCCAATTTGACTGAAAGAACTGCGCGTGGCGATTTGATCTACTCTCATTCTCTCTATAAAGCTCTTCAAGAAGAATTAGTTGCTTTATTAGCACCACGTGTCAAACCGTTACATATCGATCCGAATAAAAATCCCTATGTGATTTTGGTTGTGGGTGTAAATGGTGTAGGTAAGACAACCACGATTGGTAAACTCGCAAAACGATTGCAAGGTGAAGGTAAAAAAGTCATGCTCGCGGCAGGCGATACGTTCCGTGCTGCGGCGACTGAACAGCTACAAATTTGGGGTGAACGTAACGATATTCATGTCGTTGCACAAGGTCATGGTGCAGACAGTGCTTCTGTAATTTTTGATGCTTTTGAAAGTGCACGAGCGAAAGGGATCGATGTATTGATTGCAGATACCGCAGGGCGTTTGCATAACAAAGGTCACTTGATGGAAGAGCTCAAAAAAGTAAAACGTGTTATGCAGAAAATTGATGCGACTGCACCGCACGAAGTGATGCTTGTTGTGGATGCTGGCACAGGACAGAACGCGATTAACCAAGTTGAAATGTTTGATGAAGCTGTAGGTTTAACGGGTCTTACTATTACTAAATTGGATGGTACGGCAAAGGGTGGTGTGCTATTTAATATTGCGAGCCGTACACATGTGCCAATCCGATTTATTGGTGTAGGTGAAAAGATTGATGATTTGAGACCGTTCTCAGCAAAATCATTTGTCGCTGCATTATTCGATAACGAAAAATAATTATTCTTGGGTTAATTTAAAAAGCTCCTTATACGGAGCTTTTTTTATAAATACTTAAAATTCATAAAGTTATTCGAATATGAGAAAGCCGAATTTTTTGACTCAATACATTAAATACGCAATTTGTTCCAAAAATAGAACACTTTGTTATAAAGATAAGGCTGAAAAGGTTTCGTAATATGAATAAGATAGCATCATCGTTAGCACACAATGAATGTTAAAAATAAGGAATAAGTTATGTCTTTTCTAAATCAAATTAAAAATCGCCGTACCATCTATGCAATTGGTAAGAATGTTTCTTTAGACAATACTCAGATTGAAGAAACCATTAAAGAAGCGGTACGTCAAAGTCCATCGTCATTTAACTCACAGACATCACGTGTTGTAACACTTTTTGGTGAGTCACATGACAAATTTTGGAATATCGTTTTAGAAACTTTACGTAAAATTGTTCCTGCAGAAGCATTTGAGGGAACTCAAAATAAGATCAATAGCTTTAAAGCGGGTCATGCAACTGTATTGTTTTATGAAGATCAAGATACGGTGAAAGGTTTACAAGAGCAATTCCCACTTTATGCTGAGAATTTCCCAATCTGGTCTGAACATTCAACAGCTATTGCTCAATTTGCGGTTTGGACTGCATTGTCAGAAAAAAATATTGGAGCATCATTACAACATTACAATCCAATTGTGGATGAAGAAGTGGCTTCAACATTTGAAATTCCATCTTCTTGGAAACTTCGTGCTCAGCTTGTGCTCGGTTCAATCGAAGCGCCTGCAGGAGATAAAACGTTTATTGATGACGAAATTCGTTTTAAAACTTTTAATTAATCCAAATCATATAAAGGCACTTCGGTGCCTTTTTTTATGACGAGTTCTGTCATTAAATTGTCATCGCTTGGTAGCATAGTAGTCATATCTAACAATCTAATATTGAGTTATTTATGAAATTAAAAATTGCGTCTGCATTGATATTTACGGGTTTGAGCAGTCAAATTTTTGCAGCGGTGACCTTGGAGGTTCCAGAGGAAATGGTCGTAATTTCAGTGAATAATCAAGAGGTTAAATCAGGACTATTTAAATCAAAAAAACAATACCAAATTGATGCGAATCAACCTTTGGTGAATGTTCGATATAATCAATACTTTGAACTACCTTTAAATAATCATGAGATCGTAAAGTCGGATATTCTTACTTTGAAATTGCCAACCCTAGAGGATAATAAGTCATACAAATTGGATTTAATTCATCCACCACGAGATTTGGACCAAGCTAAAACATTCGCCAAAAATCCTCAATTGGCAATTTATAATCAAAATAATCAACTCATTTCAAATAATCTGATTGTTCAAATGACCTCGCAAAGTTTGCTAGGCGGTACGATCAATCAGATATTGCATAATGAGCCACAAGCTAGCCCAATGACCAAGTCAAGTTCATCATCAATAAATACTCAAACAGTGGAACAAGCTGACATTAAAAATACAAATTCAAATACTCATGATGGTCAGACGTTGATTGAAGTATGGAAAAATTCTTCAAAGCAGGAACGTCAAAAATTTATGACTTGGCTTGCAACGCAATAAAACATTTAATATTTCAAAACAGATATACAAAGCCCTCATAGAGGGCTTTTTTATAAATTAAGTGAACAGCCAAGTATAGTAACCATAAATCATCAATGGCCATGCTACAAATGGACTAAATAAATACTTCCATATCCAATAACGTGGTATAAACCCTACGCCATGGATAAATCCACCAGATATTCCAATCATAATCAGCATCATGGCACGATGACTGTAATTACCACTTGCATCCAACATCAGACTTGGGTGGATGAGTAATATGGTAGCGAGAGGCAATGCCATCAGAAATGAAATGATCATTGCGAATGAGTATTTACGTTTTTCAGAATTTGACATTGCAAGCTCACTCATTTCATTCACCATCTAAGTCTTGATGTTGTTCCATGTAAATGGCTGCAAGTACACTCGCGAAACATGCCATTAACACACCTAGTATCCATGCGAAGTACCACATAATTATCTCCTAACAGTGATTCGGTTTTAATACAGACTATGCGTGTGGTCTTGAATATGTTTCTTGGTGATCACACCCCACATTTTGTAGTAACACCAAGTGGTGTATGCCAAGATCAGCGGAACAAAAATACACGCAGCAACAGTCATTACTGAAAGCGTCATTTGGCTAGATACTGCATCCCACATCGTCAAGCTAATGTTTGGATGAATACTAGATGGCATCAGGAATGGGAATAGGGCAAAACCAGCAGTGAGAATTGTGCCAATCACAGCGAACGATGTACCCAGAAAGCTAAGTCCCGCTTTATTTTTAGACGATGCTAAAACCACAATTATTCCTCCGATAATCGCCATTACCGGTGCCATTATTGTGATTGGATAAATAGAATAATTGTTCATCCAGCCATGATTGGCATTAGTGAGTACTTCTTTAGCAAGTGGATTAGCTACACCATTCGTATCATAAGGTGTTACAAGCGTGTAGCCTTCGATATTGCCGAAATACAACCAAGCACCAGCGCCGAGAAAACAGATGAGAAAAAGAATACTCATATATCGTGTAGCTTGAGCAGAGCGTGTTCTTAATGCACCTTCAGTGCGTAGCATTAACCATGCACCACCATGAGCAGCAAGCATAGTCAAACTCACCAATCCACAGACCAAGGCAAATGGATTTAAAAGTGCAAAGAAGCTTCCTGTGTAAGTTGAACGAACAGTTTCATCAAGTGTAAAGGGTACACCAAGGAACATATTGCCAAATGCAACACCAAAAACGAGTGCTGGTACTGCTCCGCCAATGCATAAGCCCCAATCCCAAGCATTACGCCATTTAGTATTTTCGAGCTTAGAGCGATAGTCAAAACCAACAGGTCTAAGGAATAAAGCAAATAATACGAGTAACAGCGCCCAGTACATACCCGAGAAAGCTGTTGCATATACCATTGGCCAAGCTGCGAAAAGTGCACCACCCGCCGTAATAAACCACACCTGGTTTCCATCCCAATGTGGTGCAATCGTGTTGATAGCAGCACGACGCTCTTCATCGTCTTTACCGACGAACGGCATCAGAGCCATAGAGCCCATATCAAATCCATCAGTCAAAGCAAACCCAATAAGGAGGACGCCGACCAATACCCACCAAATGATTTTGAGAAGTTCATATTCAATCATGTTAAATCTCCTCAGTTGACTTATTGGCTGCTGCTAGTTTTTCGAAATGATACTTACCAGTATGTAAAGAGCTTGGTCCTAATCTTGAGAACTTGATCATTAAATACATTTCTATAATGAGTAGTACTGTATAGAAAGCAGCGAGTGCTAAAATTGAACCCCATACATCCGCTGAACTAATACTTGATGCAGATAGGTGTGTTGGTAAAACTTCACCAATAGTCCATGGTTGACGACCAACTTCAGCAACGTACCAACCTGTTTGAGCTGCAATCCATGGAAGTGGAAGGGCGATCAGTGCAAACTTGAGCAACCAAGTTTTATTTTCAGCATTACGTTTCATGACGGCATACGTTGCAAGAATGAACAACAAGAGCATTAAGAAACCTGACGCCACCATCGCTCTAAATGCCCAAAATAAACTTGGAACATGAGGGATAGTATCTAAAGCTGCAGACTTAATTTGTTGTTCAGTAGCATCAACTACAGTTGGTGTGTATTTCTTCAACAATAGACCATAACCCAAATCTTTTTGAGTCTCGTCAAATGCAGCTTTGAGTTCTGGTGATTGATCTCCAGCACGAAGTTGTTCAAGCTGTGCATAAGCGACCATGCCATTACGGATGCGTTGCTCATGTTGTGCGATTAAATCTTTGATCCCTGTGACTTGTTCAGTTGTAGAGCGAGTCGCAATTAAACCCATGACATATGGAATTTTCACAGCATAGTCTGTTGTTTGCGTCTCGGGATTGGGGATACCAAATAATGTGAATGCAGCTGGTGCTGGATGTGTATCCCATTCTGCTTCAATTGCAGCGAGTTTGGTTTTCTGAACATCACCTAATTCATATCCTGATTCATCACCCAGTAAAATTACGGATAATGTCGAAGCAAGACCGAAAATAGCAGCAATGGCAAATGAACGACGGGCAAAGGCCAAATCACGTTTTTTAAGTAGGTAATAACTTGAAATTGCCAATACAAAAATTGCACCAGTCACATAACCCGCAGAAACAGTATGGACAAATTTAACTTGTGCCACTGGGTTAAAGATTAGTGCGGCAAAATCTACCAGTTCCATACGCATGGTTTCATAGTTAAATGCGGCACCGACAGGGTTTTGCATCCAACCATTTGCAACCAAGATCCAAAGTGCTGACATATTAGAGCCTAAAGCCACTAACCATGTCACACATAAATGTTGGACTTTAGAAAGACGTTCCCAGCCGAAAAAGAATAAACCAATAAAAGTAGATTCTAAAAAGAAGGCCATTAATCCTTCGATTGCTAATGGTGCACCAAAAATGTCACCTACATAATGTGAGTAGTAAGCCCAGTTTGTACCAAACTGGAATTCCATCGTTAGTCCAGTGGTTACCCCTAAAGCAAAGTTGATCCCGAATAACTTACCCCAAAACTTGGTCATGTCTCGGTAAATCTCTTTGCCTGTAATGACATAGGTGGTTTCCATGATGGCAAGGATAAATGCCAAACCTAGAGTGAGGGGTACAAATATAAAGTGATACATTGCGGTCATTGCAAATTGAAACCGCGATAGATCGACCACGCTTTCAGAAATCATCAACGTGTCTCCTTCATTTTAAGTTCGCTGCCCGTAATTCGTTCAGCGACTTGATGGTCAAAGTTTTTGGGAATGGTAGGTGCATCAAACCAGATATTTTTAATCACGATAAGAATGATTACTTTGATAATAAGAATCAGAGTAATCTCTTTGATTAAATTTTTATTTAAACTTGAAGGTTTAATCATCATATTTAAATGCATTATTTGAATCTATTTTAATTATTATTATCTTTTTTTTATTTAAAATAAATACTTTATAGTCATAAATATTTTTAATATGAAAAATATAATAAAAACAGTTATTTATAATTTTTATTTTTAATAAAATTAAATCCTACTAAAATGGTTATATTAAAAAATAAAATAGACTAAAATACTTGGTATTAATGTTTTAATTCCAACTAAAATAATAGGATTATTGTTTTAAAGTTTATTAAATTAGTTGGTTTTAAGTCTGATTGAAATGGTTGGTTATAAGGATTTTATTAATTTTTATATAATCGTTGAGTTGGTTGGATTTAAATTTAATAGGCGTCACAAAATACCTTGAATGAACTATTTTCAAATCAAATGCATATAATTGAAGTGGGGTGTTAATAGCTCATTAATGCTGATCAACATTGAAAAGTTGATTTGTTTTTGCAATTTTTTTAGCAATAAAATGAGATCTTTTTGCACGGATCAGGAGGATTTGAGATTGAAATTCAAGTTCCCCAAACTCTGGTTCAACTTGTACATAATGTAATTGACCGAATTCATCGCGAACGCGTGCTTGAGCAGAGAAACCAGGTCGTGCATTACCACTAGAAACAGTTGCTAGTCGACCAAGCAAATTTGAGTGCTCTGATTTGTATTTGGGTTTGATTACTTGATCCAAACAATGAATCATAAATACCGTAAAGAAGATTGCGATAATTAAAGCGGGTAATAAAACATAGTACCAAGCTAGAAAGGTTTTCTGGCTTGCAAATACAATGAGCTGAAGAAAATATCCAGCAAAACTAAAATTGATCAGAAAAAAAACAAGAATGAGAACTTTGGAAAATTTAACTTGAAGCAAAGGAAGGCGAATAAGCCAATAAGGTGTTAATTTTTTTATAAATTGACTAGGTCTTAAGCCAACAAAATAGCCTAAGGTTTCAGCCATGCTGAGCATTAGCAATGCAAACACGCACATATGAAATGGCATTAAATCAATTTCCATTAAAAATGCCAGCATGTCCTTCACCTCATGACTTAAGATTCTAAGTAAATTCCACCATCAGAATGAACTTTAATCTCGACTTTTTCTAAAGATTCACCTTGGCATGGGCCTGAAATGCACACACCAGTTTCTACATCAAATAAAGCACCATGAGTAGAGCATTCAATGAACTCTTGATCCCGATCTAAGAATTGATTTTCAAGAAACTCGAGCTCAACTTGCAAATGTGGGCATACATTTTGATACGCATAGAAGCAACCATCTCGTTGCGTAATGAAAATGTTATCACCATTTTCAGTTTCAAAAGATCGAGATTCTCTTTCAGGAATGTCTTCAGTCATGCAAATTTTATTCATTTTATGCGACTTCTATTTGAAATTCTTTAAGAAGTTTAGCGTAATCAGCTACGTCTAAACGTGGACCAAATTGAGCAACCACTTGGCTTGAGATTAAAATAGCCAATTCAGTCGCTGTTTGTAAATCTTTACCAGCATTTAATGCATACAAAAATGCACCAGAGAAAGCATCACCAGCACCGTTCGTGTCTAAAGCAACAACTTTACGTCCTTTCACTTGAAGTTCAGTTGATTCCGTTGCTACAAGAGCGCCGTCTGCTCCAAGCGTAATAATGACGGTAGAGCTTAATTTTTTAAGTGCAGCAAGAGCATTTTGTAAGTCATCAGTTTGTGTATACATCAATGCTTCTTGTTCATTACAGAATAGAACATCTACACCATCATCTAATAATTCGTCCAAGCCTGTACGCGCATACTGCACCATAGCAGGATCAGAGAGCGTTAACGCAATTTTAACATTATTTGCTTTCGCAATTGCACGCGCTTGCTTCACGGCAGCTCGTGCCGTATCACTCGTAGAAAGGTAACCCTCTATATATAACCATTTAGCAGTTTTTAGCGCTTCAAAATCAATTTGTTCATTACTGAGTTCAGCTGTAATACCTAAGAAAGTATGCATGGTACGTTCTGAATCAGGACTGACCAAAACCATGCAAGTCCCAGTTACGCCTTCACTGATCGAACGTTCAGAGGTTTGTATTCCTGCATCATTTAGACCTTTTAAGTACAACGCTCCAAGATCATCATTGCCGACACGGCATCCATAAAACGCTTGACCACCTAAGGCACTAAAAGCCACTGTTGAGTTAGCTGCAGATCCCCCAGAGGCTTGACCTTTATATTCCTGAGAATTTTTTAAGTTTTGAAATAGACGGGCTTGAGTTTCCCCATCTGTAAGCTGCATAGTACCTTTTTGCAAATTTTGCTCTAAAAGAAATTCATCAGATACTTTGAATTCTTGGTCAATGAGGGCATTGCCAATCGCAAAAAGGTCAACTTTAGCCATGTCTAAATTCACATCACGAAAAAAGAAAAAGATTTTACACCAATGCGATTGAATTCAGTAGCGTATAGCTTGATTTTCAGGCTTTAACCCACATTTAATCGAAATGAATCATTTAATTCAGATATAGTTTTATTGATTTAGTTTTAATCTGACTATTTTACTCGGAAAATAGTTGGAGTTTGTTGTATAAATGATGAATTGTATTGAACTATCAGTATAATGATCTTTGTTAAAATTTATGTAAATTAAGGAGCACACATGACCGTAGATGTTACTGAAACCATTCAAAACACCGTTCATCCCGCGTTTCAGTTGGTACGTCAACATCATGTAGCCGCACTCGATATATTAGTTTCAGAATACCGTCATAAAGAAACTGACGCTGTGCATTTTCATCTAGCAACTGAACATGATGAAAATGTTTTTTTAGTTGCTTTCCGTACACAACCGATGGATTCAAAAGGCGAAGCACACATTCTTGAGCATACTGCATTATGTGGTTCTGAAAAATTTCCTGTACGTGATCCATTCTTTTTAATGATCCGTCGTTCTCTAAATACGTTTATGAACGCATTTACAGCTGCCGATTGGACAGCTTATCCATTTGCGACACAGAATAAAAAAGATTTCCAAAACTTACTTTCCGTCTATTTGGATGCAGCATTTGCAGCCAATTTAAACCCTTTGGATTTCGCTCAAGAAGGTATCCGAATTGAGTTGGAAAATGGTGAGCCTGTTTACAAGGGTGTGGTTTTTAATGAAATGAAAGGTGCAATGAGTTCACCTTCAGATCAGTTATATCACCAACTTGCTCATCATTTATTCCCTAAAACGACTTACCACTATAATTCAGGTGGTGATCCTAAGGATATTCCTGATTTAACTTACGAAGAGTTAGTCAGTTTCTATAAGTCACATTATCATCCAAGTAACGCTATTTTCATGACTTTTGGTAATCAATCTGCCTATGAGTTACAAGAGCAGTTTGAAACTTTAGCGTTATCTAAGTTTAAGAAAGGTCAAACCTTATATTCGACACCAGAACAGCGTCTAGAAGCACCTATTGAGGTGACAGAGACTTACGCGGTAGATGCTGAAGATTTGAAAGATAAAACCTACCATGTACTGGCATGGTTACTTCCTGAATCTAGTGATATTCAACTTCGTTTAGGCTTACGTTTGGCTGAAGGGATCTTATTGGAAGATTCTGCTTCACCATTACGTCACTATTTAGAAACGTGTGGTTATGCTCAATCTACAGGACCAATTTTAGGTCTTGATGATTCTAACTATGAAATGACTTTCTACTGCGGTATTCAAGGTTCAAATCCTGAACATGCAGAAACATTCAAAAACGGTGTGTTGAATGTGCTGAACGAGGTTGCCTCGAAGCCTGTAGATCAGTCATTGGTTGATGCGATTTTGCATCAAATTGAATTACACCAACGAGAAATTGGTGGAGATGGCACGCCTTATGGTCTAAGCCTCATCCTCAATGGTTTAAGCAGTGCAATTCATCATAATGATCCAATACATGTTTGGGACGTAGATTCGACCATTGAGCAAGTGAAAGAGCAGTTGAAAGACCCGATGTGGTTGCCTAATCTGATTAAGACCCATTTGATTGATAATCCGCATCGTGTACAGATGACGCTTGTACCAGATGCGAATAAGTCGAAATTAGAGGCTGAAGCAGAAAAACAGCGTTTAGCTGATATAGGCGCACGCTTAACAGATGATGAAAAAGCGGAAATTGTACGCCAGACTGAGGCATTAAATGAAAGACAGGCAACTCCTGATAACTTAGATTTATTGCCGAAAGTTGGTTTAGAAGATATTCCTGCCGAACTTCCAGTCGTTCAAGGTCAATTGAGAGAAATCATTTCTAATAACTTAGATACACCCTTGAACTTATACCATGCTGGTACTAACGGAATTTATTATCAACAAGTGATTATTCAAATTCCTGATCAAGTCGTGAAATCACCTTACTTTAACTTACTCTCCGTGCTCATGGGGGAGGTTGGTGCAGGTCAATATAATTATTTAGAATTACAGCAATTACAAACAGCGGTAAGTGGTGGCCTTGGTATGGGGGCATCTCTACGTAGTAAAGTTGATGATAAAGGTAAAATTAGCGCATTTTTAACGCTGACAACCAAATCGCTTGCCCACAAACTAGATACGATTCAATTGTTAAAACTGGCATTTGAGAAACTGCGTTTTGATGAAAAGGACCGTATTATTGAACTTTTACAACAGCGTAAGACGCGTTGGGCATCCCGTTTGTCTGGTTCTGGACATAGCTATGCCATGCAGATTGCTTCTCGTAATATGAGTGCATTGGCATTACGTGATTATAATAATACCGGCTTAGGTGCGCTTAATTGGCTGAGCGAGCTTGTTCAAAGCATTGAAACAGATGAACAAGCATATGCGAACCTCATTCAAGAGTTGCAAAATATTCACCGTTTGTTGTTACTCGCGCCTAAACAGTTCCTACTGGTCTGTGAAGAGCAACAGTCTGAACGTTTAATTGAAGAAATTCAAAATGTTTGGGATAAACTTGAAGTGAAGCGTGAGCCAGTGCATCTTGCTGAAGTTAATTTTGAACAAACGCAAAATGACGAAGCATGGCTGATTCAATCCAATGTCCAATTCTGTGCTTCTGCTTATCCAGCAGTTGAAGTTTCTCATCCGGATGCAGCACCGTTAATGGTGCTTGCGGCTTATCTACGAAATGGTTTCCTACACAGTGCAATCCGTGAAAAAGGAGGCGCTTATGGTGGTGGTGCAAGCTATGATGGCAATGCTTGTGCATTTAGATTCTATAGTTATCGTGATCCACGTTTAGCAGAAACTTTCCAAGATTTTGAAGCAAGTATTGATTGGTTATTGAATACTGAACAAAAACCACACCAACTTGAAGAGGCGATTCTGGGTCTTGTATCGAGCATGGATAAGCCAGGTTCTCCAGCAGGTGAAGCAATTACTGCATGTTATGCATTATTGCATGGACGCACGCCTCAATTCAGAAAAACTTTACGAGAGCGTTTGCTCAATGTAACGTTAGATGATCTAAAGCGTGTAGCAGAAACGTATTTAGTGAATCAAAAACCAACGAAGGCTGTTGTAGCACCAATGGCTAAAAAAGAGCAACTTGCAGAACTTGGGTTTTCAATAAAACAAGTGAATTAAAATTAAAAATGGGGCTTAGCCAATGCGAAATAGAATAAAACGTTCACCAATATGGTTGGGTGTGTCGTCGTTTATGTGTTTGCCTATACAGACAGTTTGGGCAACAGATATGGTACCAGCGAATCCAGCGTCACCCCAAGCGTGCGTTGCACTTGATTCAAATGCAGAGCGTTTAGCCTGTTATGATGCATTGTTCAAAGCCCCTGAACTTGAGCAACCTGCTTATGTTTCTGAGCGTCAGGCTGCGCGTGAAATACCAGCACCGCAGGTTGAACCACAGGATTTAAAGTCTAAAATCGAACAAAAAGTTGAAAACTTGTTTTCGGTGGAAGGTCCTGTAATTACACCGAATTCATCGTTGCTTGATAAACGATGGGAATTGGCTGAAGACAGTAAATTAGGTACATGGAATATACGCGCACATCAACCTGTATATTTACTTCCTGCATTTTGGACGTCTGATAAGAACGAATTTCCATCGAGCCCAAATCCTCAAAATACCGTAGAAGATGATCAAAATTTAAAGTCTTTAGAGTCCAAGTTTCAAATTTCACTCAAAACTAAAGCTGTTGAAAACTTAATCGGGAATAATGGCGATATTTGGTTGGGTTATACCCAGTCCTCTCGTTGGCAGGTTTACAACTCTGAAGAATCACGACCATTTCGTGAAACGAATTATGAACCTGAAGCAAGTATTGTGTTTAGAACCAACTATGAATTTTTAGGTTTAAATGGTCGCTTACTCGGTTTAACGCTGAATCATCAATCAAATGGACGTTCGGATCCTTTATCACGTAGTTGGAACCGTGTGATGCTGAACTTAGGATTTGAGCGTGATAATTTCGCTATGATGATTCGACCTTGGTATCGAATCGAAGAAGATTTCAATGATGATAACAATCCTGACATTAAAAACTATATTGGTCGTGGTGATTTAACGACTTTTTACCGTTGGAATGATCATGATTTTAGTTTGATGTTAAGACATTCACTTAAGGGTGGGGATGATTCTCGAGGAGCTGTTCAATTTGATTGGGCATTTCCAATCAGTGGCAAACTTAGAGGTCATTTTCAATTATTCGATGGGTATGGTGAGAGTTTGATTGATTATAATCATCGTGCTACCTATGCGGGTATTGGCGTTTCTTTAATGAATGCTTTCTAAATAAAAAAACCACGCTTAGGCGTGGTTTTTTTAGCGATCTTATTGCGATTGAATTAGGGGAACTCCAGTCACTTTCTGTATCTCATCAAAGTTGACGTCATGAGCCAGTTCTATCAGTTTTACCCCTTGAGGCGTGATATCCAAAACCCCTAGATCTGTAATCACGCGATGAACGACTGCTTTACCTGTAAGGGGCAGTGAACATTGCGGAACAATTTTTGGGGTGCCATCTTTGGCACAATGTTCCATTAGCACGACGACTTTTTGTACGCCAGCCACCAAATCCATTGCTCCACCCATACCTTTGACTTTTTTCCCTGGAATCATCCAATTCGCAAGATCACCTTGCTCAGAGACTTCCATAGCGCCAAGTATAGCTATATTCACGTGCCCACCACGGATCATGGCAAATGAATCAGCACTGGAAAAAAATGCAGCGCCTGCTCGCGCCGTAACAGTTTGCTTACCCGCATTAATCAGGTCAGCATCTACGGTTTCTTTTGTTGGAAATTCGCCAATTCCCAGCAAACCATTTTCAGATTGGAGCCAAACATTGATATTTTCAGGAATATAGTTCGCAACCAATGTAGGCAATCCAATCCCTAAATTGACATAAAATCCATCTTCGAGTTCCAAGGCAGCTCGTTGTGCCATTTCATTACGCGTCCATGCCATAACTTATGCCTCCGCCTTTAAGGTCATTTGTTCGATTCTTTTTTCTGGTGTAGTGTTAAGAACGATACGATTTACATAAATCCCGGGCAAATGTATCGAATCGGGATCGAGCTCACCGATCTCTACAATTTCCTCAACTTCAGCGACTGTGATTTTCCCAGCCATCGCACAAACGGGATTAAAATTTTGAGCTGTTTTCCTAAAGATTAGGTTACCTGCCTTATCTGCTTTATACGCTTTGACCAAAGCGACATCTGCAGTTAAAGAGGGTTCTAAAATATATTCTTTACCATTGAACTCACGTACTTCTTTACCTTCTGCAATCAACGTACCTACGCCTGTTTGGGTAAAAAATGCAGGAATCCCAGCTCCACCAGCACGGAGTTTTTCAGCCAAAGTGCCTTGAGGGGTTAGCTCGACTTCAAGTTCACCATTTAAGTATTGTCGCTCAAATTCTTTATTTTCTCCGACATAGGACGAGATCATTTTTTTAATTTGTTTTGTTTCGAGTAGTAATCCCAAACCAAAACCATCTACACCTGCATTGTTTGAAATACAAGTCAGCTCTTTAGCTCCTGTTTGTTTCAGGGCAGCAATCAAAGCCTCAGGAATACCACATAAGCCAAAACCACCAACAGCTAAGGTTTGACCATCTTGAATGATATCGTTCAGTGCACTTTCAGCACTTTCATACACTTTGTTCGTCATTGAACACCTCATTGTATTTTTATTTTGTTCATCCTGAATCAGCTTCCGATCTTCATCATTTCATAATGCTGATAAGTACTAAGCACATTTTTTTTGCCAATACGCATTGGCATAGTTAGATGGATTGTTTCGTTGCAAAACTTGACTAATGTTACGACTCGCAAGCATCAGGGCATCTAGGTTAATGCCAGTTTCATAGCCCATATTGGACAAGAGATAAAATAAGTCTTCAGTGGATACATTACCCGAAGCACCTTTGGCATAAGGACAACCGCCAAGTCCTGCAATCGATGAGTCAAATATGCGGATGCCTTGTGTCAGTGATTGATAGATATTGGCAATTGCCATGCCGTAGGTATTGTGAAAATGACCAGCTAAAAGTTGTGGTTCAATTCGTTCCAAACATGCATTCCAAACTTTGGAAACACGATCAGGTGTAGCTGTGCCGATGGTTTCACCCAAGGATACTTCGTAGCAACCTAGATCAATTAACTTTGCACTGACTTCAGCAACCTTATATGGATCAATTGGACCTTCATAGGGGCAGTCGACGATACATGAAACGTATCCGCGTACTTTAATATCATGTTGTTGAGCAAACTGTAATACATCAGCAAACTTCTCAAAACTTTCCTCAATTGAACAATTTATATTCTTTTGAGTGAAGCTTTCAGAAGCAGCGGTGAAAACCGCAACTTCTTTACAGCCTACAGCTAAAGCTGACTCGAATCCCTTAAGGTTTGGTGTCAGTAAGCTGAACTGGATATCTTCATCATGTGGTAGGCTAGCATAGAGTTGATCACTTTCTGCCATTTGAGGTACCCACTTTGCAGATACACAAGAACCGACTTCGATATTCTTCAAACCAGTTTTCATCAAATCAAGAATAAGATTGCGTCTGTCTTCGAATGTTAAGGGTGTTTTTTCATTCTGAAGACCGTCACGAGGTCCAACTTCAACGATTTTCACAAAATTATCGTGATTTGGTGTGGTTTGATTGGTTGTTTTCATCATGCCACATTCTCCTCAGCAGCTTGAAACTCAACCAGCTCATCACCAGCTTTCACTTGATCACCTTGTTGGAAATAAGCTGCGACAACGACACCATCAAATGGTGCACGTATAGCGTATTCCATTTTCATTGCCTCTAACGTTAATAACACTTCATCTTTTTTTACACGTTGATTTGCTGAAACAAATACTTGTGTCACTGCACCCGGCATTGGTGCTTTTAGATTTGAGTCAGATGAAGATTGATCATTTGTATTAAAATTAGGTTTGATGAGTTCAAATTTAAAAGTCTGCCCATTTTTAAATAGGGTGACCGCATCATTGGTTTTTTTAAAACTGATTTTCTCTTGACCGAAAGAGGTATAGATCGCCATGAGATTTTCATTGAGCAACTGACCTGAGATAGCGTAGCTTTCGCCATCAAGCTGTGCTTCGAACCCTTGTGAAGTTGAGATAAATTCAACTTGATACGTTTGTCCGAGATGTTCAAGTTTTATCGGTGTACGCGCATCAACATTACTTCTCCACAGGGGTTTTGCTTTCCAAACTGGATGGCTTGTACGCTTGGATTCATTTAACTGAGAATGCAGTTCAATAAATGCTGCTGTGACAATTGTTTCAGACGAAGAAGGAGTAGTGGTTTTAAATAGGAACTCATCTTCGCGCTGAATTAAATTAGTATCTAGGTTGGCATTTTTGAAAGAGTCACATGCCACTAAGCGATCTAAAAATGCAATATTGTTGCCTAAGCCTTCGACATGAAAGTGGCTCAAAGCATGATGCATTTGGACGAGTGCTGCTTCACGATTTTCTCCCCATACGATGAGTTTAGCAATCATTGGATCATAGAACGTTGTGATCTCATCACCTTGCACAATGCCACTATCAACACGGACACATTCATTTTGAGTCGGATAATGAAGATAATTAATTTTTCCAATTGCTGGGAGAAATCCTTTCTCTGGCTCTTCTGCATAAACACGAGCTTCAAGTGCATGGCCATGAATTTTTAATTCAGACTGTTGTTTTGGCAAAGGTTCACCATAAGCAACACGTAATTGCCATTCAACCAAATCTTGTCCTGTGATCATTTCCGTCACAGGGTGTTCAACTTGAAGGCGAGTGTTCATTTCCATGAAGTATGCTGTACCATCTTGCTCAACAATGAACTCAACCGTTCCAGCACCGACATAGTCTACTGCTCGGGCAGCATTAATCGCAGCTTCACGCATCGCTTCGAGTTTAACTTCGGCCATTTTAGGGGCTGGGGCTTCCTCTAGGACTTTTTGGTGACGGCGCTGCACAGAGCAATCACGTTCAAAGAGGTGAACATAATTGCCATGTTTGTCACCAAAAACTTGCACTTCAATATGACGAGGATTGACAACATAACGTTCAATTAGAACGTCATCATTGCCAAAGCTTGATTTCGCTTCACTTTTGCATGAGTTGAGTGCAGGAAGAAAATCTTCAGCACGCTCAACTAAGCGCATGCCTTTACCACCACCACCTGCACTGGCTTTAATCAGTACAGGATAGCCAATTTGATCAGCTTGTTGTTTAAGAAAATCTGCATCTTGATTGCTGCCATGATACCCAGGTGTGAGTGGTACACCTGCTTTTTCCATCAATGCTTTAGACGTTGCCTTTAAACCCATGGCTAAGATGGCAGCCACTGGAGGCCCTATAAAAGTAATGTTGTTTTTTTCACAGGCTTCAGCAAATTGATCATTTTCAGATAGGAAACCATAACCTGGATGGATGGCTTCAGCCCCTGTTTTGAGTGCAGCTTGAATAATACGATCTGCTTGTAAATAACTTTGTGCAGCAGGGGATTCACCAATATAAATAGCTTCATCCGCTAATTTGACATGCTGCGCTTGGGTATCTGCATCTGAGTAAACTGCAACCGTTGCGATACCTAATTTTTGTGCACTACGAATCACACGACATGCAATTTCGCCACGGTTTGCAATGAGAATTTTTTTAAACATATTGAATTCCTTTTTATTGTTCTGCCGTTGCTTGAATCCATGCTGGGCTTTGTTTATTTAAAAAAGCAGTTAAGCCATTTTTGGCTTCATCACCTTGACGTACGTGCGCAATGTGTTGAGCGGTTTGAATCAGTAAATCTTCTGTGACTTCTTGATGATCAACTAAACGAATCAAAGACTTTGATGCAGCTTGAGCTTCAGGGCCACCAAGCAAAATTGCCTCAATGATTTCCGATACGGTGGCATCCAACTGTTCTGGCTGACAAACTTCATGGACGAGACCAATATGCTTTGCTTGTTCTGCAGAAATACGTTCAGCAGTGAGAAAATATCGAGATGCTTGACGAGCACCGATGGCACGGATCACGTATGGACTAATCGTTGAAGGTGCTAAACCTAATCTCACTTCTGAAGTGGCAAACTTAGCATCAGTGGAAGCCACACAAATATCGCATGCTGAAGCAAGCCCCATGCCGCCGCCAAATGCAATACCATGGACACGTGCAATAGTCGGTTGTTTCAGTGTGGCTAAACTTTGTAACATTTTGGCAAGTTTCAAAGCATCTTCTTCATTTGCTACTTTTGATGCTTGACCTGCTTGTTTCATCCAATTGAGGTCCGCACCTGCTGAAAAGCTTTTACCACGACCTGCCAAAACGACAACACGAACGTCATCATCAGCATTTAATGTTGTGAAACAGTGATTCAGCTCTTCAATCACTTGTGTATTGAATGCATTGTGTAATTCAGCACGATTAATCCAAACGGTCGTAACTTGGCGTTCAGTTTCAAGCTGTAAAAATTCATAACTCATGTCATTTTCTCCTTACATGCGGAACACGCCGAACTGAGTTGGTTCAATGGGTGCATTCAATGCAGCAGCCAAACTCAGACCTAAGACATGACGTGATTCTGCTGGATCAATCACGCCGTCATCCCATAAACGTGCAGATGCATAATAAGGATGTCCTTGCTTTTCAAATTGATCACGATAAGGTTGTTTGAATTGATCTTCTTCTTCAGCTGACCAAGTTTCACCACGTTGCTCAATTTGATCACGCTTAATCGTGGAGAGAACACTAGCAGCTTGTTCACCGCCCATCACGGAAATACGTGAATTCGGCCAAGTCCATAAGAAGCGAGGAGAATATGCTCGACCGCACATTCCATAGTTGCCTGCACCAAAAGAACCACCAACCACCAAGGTGATTTTAGGAACATTTGCGGTCGCTACTGCCATGACCAATTTGGCTCCATTTTTGGCAATACCTTCATTTTCATATTGGCGACCGACCATGAAGCCTGTGATGTTTTGGATAAAGAGCAGTGGAATATTGCGTTGCGTACATAATTCGATGAAATGCGCGCCTTTCTGTGCAGACTCTGAAAATAAAATTCCGTTATTGGCAATGATTCCGACCTTCATGCCGTAGATTGATGCAAAACCTGTAATTAAGGTTGTACCAAAACGAGCTTTAAACTCATCAAGTCTTGAACCATCCACGATACGTGCAATCACTTCACGGATGTCAAAGGGCTTGCGTGAGTCACTCGGAATGACACCATAGAGTTCCTCAGCACTATAAAGTGGTTCTTCAATTTCTGTCTTAAATGCTTTCGGTTCGATATTTAGGTTTTGAACAATATTGCGTGCAATTTGAATCGCATGTTCATCACTTTCTGCAAGATGATCTGCGACACCAGATAAACGGGTATGAACATCGCCACCACCAAGGTCTTCAGCAGTCACCACTTCACCTGTTGCAGCTTTTACCAAAGGTGGACCACCGAGGAAAATCGTACCTTGATTGCGGACAATAATTGTTTCATCGGACATGGCAGGGACATATGCGCCACCCGCAGTACAACTCCCCATAACCACGGCTATTTGTGCAATACCTTTACTCGACATGCGTGCTTGGTTGTAAAAAATTCGTCCAAAATGATCGCGATCAGGGAATACTTCATCCTGCATTGGCAGAAATGCACCGCCTGAGTCGACCATATAAATACAAGGAAGATGATTTTGTTCAGCAATTTCTTGCGCACGTAAATGTTTTTTTACAGTTAAAGGATAATATGTACCTCCTTTAACTGTTGCATCATTGGCAACGATCATGCATGTCACACCATGCACTTGACCAATACCTGCAACCACACCTGCGGCTGGTACATCGTCAGCATAAACTTGATAAGCAGCGAGTTGACCAATTTCAAGAAAGGCAGTTCCTGCATCAATGAGTTGATCAATGCGCTCACGCGGTAATAGTTTTCCACGTGCTAAATGCTTCTGACGTGCTTTTTCTCCACCACCTAAGGCAATGGTTTGAGCTTGTTTTTTTAAGTCTGCGACCAATTCAAGCATTGCAGCTTGATTGATTTTAAACTCTTCACTACGTGGATTGATTTTACTTTTAATTTCGTTCATCAATGACTTCCTTGTATTAACTTGAATTATCTGGTTTCGTTGAATAACTCACGACCAATTAACATGCGTCGAATTTCAGAAGTTCCTGCACCGATTTCATAGAGTTTGGCATCACGCCACAATCGACCTGTGCTGTAATCATTGATATAACCATTGCCCCCAAGGGTTTGAATAGCTTCACCAGCCATCCAGGTTGCTTTTTCAGCTGAGTAGAGAATGGCACTTGCTGCATCTTTACGTAAACCACGATCATGATCAGCTTTATCACATGCTGCACCCACGGCATAAACCAAAGCCTTGCTTGCCAACCATGTAGAATACATATCCGCAATTTTGCCTTGCATGAGTTGGAATTCACCTAAACATTGACCGAATTGCTTACGTTCATGAATGTATGGGATGACCACATCTAAACATGCATCCATAATGCCTAGTGGTCCACCACTGAGAACTGCACGCTCGTAATCCAATCCACTCATGAGCACTTTTGTACCGTTACCCACACCACCCATGACGTTTTCTTTAGGCACTTTGACATTGTCAAAGAACAGGGGATAAGTATTTGAACCACGCATTCCGAGTTTGTCTAAGTGACTCCCATGACTAAAGCCTTCCATGCCTTTTTCAATAATGAAAGCAGTCATGCCTTTGGCACCAGCATTGATGTCTGTTTTGGCGTAAACCACCAGCACGTCAGCATCTCCACCATTGGTAATCCACATTTTTGAGCCATTAAGTACAAAGTGATCACCATGCTCTTCAGCACGTAATTTCATACTCACGACATCTGAACCCGCATTTGGTTCAGACATTGCCAAAGCACCGACATATTCGCCAGAAATTAATTTAGGAAGATATTTTTGTTTTTGTTCTTCGCTACCATTACGGTTAATTTGATTCACACAAAGATTTGAATGTGCCCCGTATGAAAGTCCAATGGAAGCAGATGCTCGTGAAATTTCCTGCATGACAATGATATGAGCCAAATAACCCAGATTGACACCACCGTATTCTTCACTCACGGTAAGTCCAAGTAACCCCATATCACCAAATTTTTTCCATAAGTGAGCTGGAAATAAGTTGTCTTGATCAACTTGTTGAGCAATAGGTGCGATTTCCTTTGCACAGAATGCAGCTACAGAATCACGTAAAGCGATTAGTGTTTCGTCTAGTCCAAAGTCGATACTCTGTAAATTCATTTTCATTCATCCTAAAATTTAATTTTTATTTCCAGTGAAGCATTTTGTCCTTGCTTGAGAAATACAATACAGTTATTTTTTTAAAAAGTGAATATAGATTCAGAAAATGATTTATAATTCATTTTAGTTGATTGGGTGAACAATTATGAGTTATAAAAGATCCACTTTGATGCAAGAGCGTATGGAGCAAAATCGTCAATCGATACTGCAATCCGCGCGCGAACTTATTGCGGGTGGTGGTTTTAAAGATGCACAAGTGCAAGCGATTGCAGATAAATCTGGTGTCTCGAGTGGCTTGGTCTATCGCTATTTTGAGAACAAAAATCAGATTTTGATTGAAGTGCTTTCACAGGCCATCAAAGGTGAGGTTGATATTCTGAATCAGATTGCAAAAACTGATTGGACTTCGACTGATAAGTTGACAAAGGCCGTCACTGCTTTCGTAAAACGTGCTCTGAATAGCCCTCAACTTGCATATTCACTCATGTTTGAGCCCGTAGACCCAACGATTGAGCATGAACGTTTTAGAAGTAAGCAACTGATAAAACAATCCATTAAGGAGATTCTTGCCGAAGGAAAGGTCAATGGTGAGTTCGAATTTGAAGATTTAAATACAGCTGCATTATGCGTGGTTGGTGCGATGACATTCGTTGTGATCGAACCTTTAAATCCATCGCGTAATGTGATGTTTGATGACGGTTATAAAGGTTATTTCGTTAAGCAAATTGCAGACTTTTGTGTCAATGCAGTTAAGGCAAAGGAGGAAAATTAATTTAATTCACACAAAAGGATCTCATGTTTAAACGAGTAATCGCGTAATTAATAACGAAATATTGGATTGATATAAGAAAATAGAATCAAGGAGTATGATTCAATGACGCAATTACGACTCAGTTATGCCTATGGCACCAGTGAGCAACCCTTATTGGGTATGACCATAGGCCATAAATTTGATCAAGCATGCCTACAATATGCCGATCAGGATGCTGTGGTCAGTGTGCATCAAAATGTACGTTTGACCTATCAGCAGTTACAAGAGAAAGTAAATGCTTTTGCATGTAGTTTATTAAAAATCGGTTTAGAAAAGGGAGATCGTCTAGCGATTTGGTCGCCTAATTGTGTGGAATGGACGATCGCACAATTTGCAGCCTTCAAGGCTGGAATTATTTTGGTCAACTTAAATCCTGCGTATAAAAGCTACGAGCTAGAATACGTACTCAATCGAGTATCTTGCAAAGGATTGATCATTGCATCGACCTTTAAGACGACCAATTATCAAGAAATTTTGACGCAAATTGCACCAGAAATTTTGCATACGACCAATGGCGTTTTAAATGCTGAAAAATTGCCGCATTTAAAGTATTTGATCAAAATAGATGATCAACAACATACTGGGTTTTATCGCTTTAGTGATTTATTGGCTGAACCGACTTCAGAGCAGTTAGATCAACTTAATGAGATAGCATCTGGTCTTCAATTCGATGAAACCATCAATATCCAGTTTACCTCCGGAACGACAGGTAGCCCCAAAGGGACCATGCTGACACACAATAATATTCTGAATAACGGGTATTTTGTGGGAGAGGCAATCAAACTGACTTCTCAAGATCGAGTTTGTATTTCTGTACCGTTATTTCATTGCTTTGGTATGGTGATGGGTAATCTCGCCTGTATTACACATGGATCAACCATGATCTATCCATCAGCTGTATTTAATCCTCTTGATAGTCTTAAAGCGATTGAACAAGAGAAATGTACTGCGGCATATGGTGTGCCTACCATGTTTATTGCCATGCTTGATCATGAGCAATTTGACGAATTTGATTTGACTACATTGCGTACTGGCATTATGGCTGGCAGTCCATGTCCAAAAGAAATCATGAAGCGCGTCATTGAGCGTATGCATATGCGAGATATCACGATTTGTTATGGCATGACTGAAACAGCGCCAGTAAGCGCACAAAGTTCGATCACAGATTCGCTAGAACAACGAGTGAGCACTGTTGGTCGAGTTCATCCACATATCGAAATTAAAATAGTCGATGAACACGGTAAAGTAGTGCCTCGTGGCAAACTCGGTGAGTTGTGTGTACGAGGATACTCAGTCATGCTGGGCTATTGGGATGAAGAAGAAAAAACCCGAGAAGTCGTAGATGTCGCAAAATGGATGCATACCGGTGATATCGCTGAAATGGATGATGAAGGATTTATCAAAATCAAAGGTCGCATTAAAGATGTCGTGATTCGTGGGGGGGAGAATTTATTCCCTAAAGAGATTGAAGACTTCTTATATAAACATCCTGCTGTTAGCGATGTCCAAGTGATTGGACTTCCTGACCCGAAATATGGCGAAGAGTTATGTGCTTGTATTATTTTGCATGAAGGACATGAATGTTCTGAACAAGTGATCAAAGATTACTGCAAAGCCAATATCTCACATAATAAAGTGCCACGATATGTACATTTTCTTAAAGAGTTCCCAATGACTGCTTCTGGTAAGGCTCAGAAGTTTAAACTCCAAGAATATATGCGTGAGCAACTCAATATTTTTGATGAGAGTGCTTAATCGTCATTGAGTAATATTTTTAACTTCAAGCTAGAAAAACAACAAAGCCGAACTTAGTTCACTAAGTTCGGCTTAATTTTAAAAAATAGTAGAAGAGCGATATGGCAAAGAATTTTGATCACCCAAAAATCGTAGAAAACTATGATGAACATATCAGGCAGCTCATACCAGGATATGAACTGATGCATCTACATATTCTGGCGTTGCTTGAAACTCATCTCAAAGAAGAGGCTAAAATTGCCATTGTCGGGTGCGGAACTGGATTTGAACTGAATTATTTATTAGATCATTTTCCAAAGGCGGAGTTTGTTGTGTTTGATTCATCGTCAGCGATGCTTGAAAAAACAAAACAGATCGTTCAGTTTAAGCAGCAAATGCACCGAGTCATAATTCTGCAAGGTGACACGACGGTGCTCCAGAAATATCCTGAAAATTTTGATGCAGTATTGAGTATTTTGGTTTTTCATTTTGTTTCACATGCATGCAAAAAGAGTTTTTTAGGTGATATTTACCATGCTTTGAAACAAGATGGCGTGGTTCTGAGTTTTGATCTGATGCAATTCGAAGAACCAAATGATCAGTTAGTATTAAAAAATTTGGTGACAAAAATAGGATTAAGTGAAAAACAAAGTCAGGTCATGTTGGAAAGAATACATGATGACTTTAATTTAATGACGGTGAAAGAGATGAAGAATCTATACCTTCAGGCTGGTTATCAAAATTTAAGAACTTTTTGTCAAATGTCTAATTTTTATGGATTAAAAGCAGTAAAGTGATAATTTCATATTTAGAATAACCTATTCATTTTATCTTATATGAAAATCGTACAAATGGTTATATATCTAAAATGAAAAAGGATTATGATAAAAGTATTGTTTTATGAATATAAGGATTGTTCATGACCACAGAGACTCAATTTCCACAAACTTCTAATCGTGGAATCGCGGTATACAGTAATAACGCTGAAGCGATTGGTAATACACCGCTTATTCGCATTAATCGTGTAATACAGAGTGGGGCTACAGTTCTTGCCAAAGTCGAAGCACGTAACCCAGCATTTTCAGTAAAATGCCGTGTTGGTGCTGCTTTGATTGCAGATGCAGAACAACGTGGTGTGCTTAAAGCAGGCATGCATATTGTTGAACCGACGAGTGGTAATACAGGGATTGCGCTAGCTTTTGTTGCTGCTGCTAAAGGTTATGACATCACACTGACTATGCCTGCAAGTATGAGTATCGAGCGCCGTAAAGTACTCAAAGCATTGGGTGCTCATTTAGTATTAACCGATCCAGCTAAAGGGATGAATGGTGCTGTTCAAGAAGCAGAACGTTTAGTTGCTGAGAACCCAGAGCTTTATTATTTACCTCAGCAATTTGAAAACCCAGCAAATCCTGCCATTCATGAAACTACAACTGGACCTGAAATTTTTGAAGCAACGGGTGGTAAGGTTGATATTTTAGTGGCTGGTGTAGGTACGGGAGGTACGATCTCTGGTATTTCGCGTTATTTTGAGAAAGTTAAAAATCAAGCCCTTTACTCAGTTGCAGTTGAACCAGCAGACTCACCAATTATTGGACAAGCGAAGCGTGGCGAAACACTCACTCCGGGACCACATAAAATCCAAGGCATTGGTGCAAACTTTATTCCTAAAAATCTAGATTTAGATTTGGTGGATGAAGTTATCGCGGTTGAAAATCAAACTGCAATTGATTTTGCTCGTCAATCTGCAATCAAAGAAGGGATTTTTGTGGGGATTTCAAGTGGTGCAGCATTAGCGGCCGCTCATGAACTTGCTCAACGTTCTGAAAATGCAGGTAAAACCATAGTGGTGATTTTACCTGATGCTGGAGAGCGCTATTTATCTTCAGTTTTATTTGAAGATATCTCAGCAGATTAAGGAGAAAATCAAAGCATTCTAAAAAAACGGTCTTCATGGCCGTTTTTTTTGTGATTTATTCGATTAAAACAATTTTTACCTCTTCTTAAGTTACCAATCATTTTAAATTTATTACATCACACGACTATTTTCACAGTTTTGAACGCGATATCTTTAAGCGAATTTTTTCTAATAAAAAAATGAATGAACGACTTTAATCATCCTATTTATATTATCGGCGCTGGTGTTGCAGGATTAAGTTGTGCTCAGCATTTAAAATCAGCAGGATTTAATGTTGTTGTTTTAGAAGCACGTGATCGTATAGGTGGGAGAATACATACACAAAACATTGATGGTCATTGTTTTGACCTTGGTGCATCATGGATACATGGTATTGATAATAATCCGATATGTAAAATTGCAGAGTCCAATCGGATCAATACTCAAGTTTTTAATTATGATCAAATGGATTATTTTCATGCCAATGGTCAGCCATTTACCGAACAAGAGAGCTTAGAATTTGAAAAATGCCTTCGTGATGTTCAGAAGGTTTTTCAAAATAAATCAAAAGAGCAGGATATCTCCGCTTTTGAGCAACTTGAGAATGTTTTAGGAACGATACGTTTTCAACTTCATTATTTTGATCGAGACGTCATCTCACAAAAAATTAAGCAGTATTACTCAAGGCTTGCCAATGATCCTTTTGCGACTGATTTAGAGCAATTAGCCCATAATTTTATGGATTTTGAAGGCTACTTCTCAGGCGATGAAGTGATATTTCCAAAAGGTTATGAACAGATTGTTAAAGTTCTGGCTGCTGATTTAGAGATTCATACGAATGTAGATATTGTTGAAATCGTTCATGACTCTCATCGAGTGCAGATAAAAACAGCATGTGGACAGCTTTACATAGGTTCTCAAGTTGTGGTGACTGTTCCACTCGGTATTTTAAAGCAAGATAAAATTAAGTTTGAGCCGCCTTTGCCTAGTGGATTAGTCCAATCGATTCAAAAGCTGGGTTTTGGATCTTTCAATAAAATATTTATACAATTTTCAAAAGCTCTAGAATTTAATGGGAATGCACTTAAACACAATACGGCATTTTTTTGGGATGAGCATGAGCTGTATAGTATTTTAGATTTTAGTCATTTATATAATAAACCGACTTATCTCCTTCTCGTGGGAGGTACAAAGTCAGAATGGGTTGATCAAGCAACGGAGCAACAGGTGCATGAATATATCAAGAAAATATTGAAGATTTGCATGCACTCCAATGAAATTCAGAACATCATAATTACCCGCTGGGGGAGTGATCCGTTTAGTTTAGGTTCATTTAGTTTTCCAAAAGTTGAACATACTAAAGATGATGTAGAGATCTTTAAAAAAGAGCATCCAGCGCAAGTATATTTTGCAGGTGAACATTGTCATACCGATTATGCAGGCACTGTGCATGGTGCATATCTGTCAGGTCGTGATACTGCTAATTTAATTATTCGTAACGGCTCAAATATAAAGCTGTAACTGATGTACAGTTACAGCTTTATTTAGTTAGTATGAGTGAGTTGAGAAATTAACCTGAACTCACATTAATACATGTCCATATTCTTCGCGAAGTTTTCTTTTTAGCATTTTTCCAGTGCCGCTAAGCGGTATGGCATCGACAAAAATCACTTTATCTGGAGTTTGCCATCTAGCAATTTTATCAGCATAGTAATCAATGAGTTGTTGTTCAGTGATTTGGCTATCAGGATGTTTAACAGCGATTAAGACAGGTCTTTCATCCCACTTTGGATGTTGTGCTGCGATGACCGCAGCCATCGCAATTTCTGGGTGACCCATTGCGATATTTTCAAGCTCTACAGAAGATATCCATTCTCCACCAGATTTAATCAAGTCTTTGGCACGATCACTAATATGCAGATAACCATCAGCATCTATAGACGCAATATCTCCAGTATCAAACCACCCATCGCTGGTCAATGGTGAGTCGGACTGACCAAAGTATTTGTCAACAATCCAATGTCCTTTGATTTGTAAATTACCAATAGTCTCACCATCATGTGGAACAAGATCGGTTCCTTTTTCTTCAGACACTAAACGAATACTGACCCCAAACGGCGGGCGACCTTGGGAAAGACGTAGTTTTGCTTGTTGATCCTGAGAAAGTTGGTGATGTTTAGCTTTGAATTGATTAGCAGTGCCAAGTGGACTAGCTTCAGTCATCCCCCATGCATGAATGGTTTCACAATCATATACATCACGGAATGTGGCTAACATGCTTGGTGGGCAAGCCGAGCCACCAATGACATTACGTTTTAAGGAGGTCAGTGAACTGTTCATTGCTTTTGCAGCGACCAACAAGCTTTGCCAAATGGTAGGAACACCAAGTGCAACAGTCACTTCATATTGATCAATGAGTTTAACTAGACTCTCACCATCAAGACCCGGCCCTGGTAATATAATTGAAGCACCTACCATCGCTGCGGCATAAGGTGTTCCCCATGCATGAACGTGAAACATCGGAACTACAGGTAAAATAATGTCTTTGGCTGACAGATTGAGTGAGTCAGGTAAGCTGGCCGCTAAACTGTGAAGAACAGTTGAGCGATGAGAATAGAGAGCACCTTTAGGATTGCCTGTTGTTCCAGAGGTATAACATAGTGAACTAGCAGTGGTTTCATCAAATTCAGGCCATGTATATTCTGCAGTTTGACCCGCAATTAAATCATCGTAGAACAAGACTTCGGGTAAGGCTTGACGAATCTTTTCATCAGGTGCATCTAAGCAGATGAAATGTTGCACCAGTGGAATATGTGCTTTTATTCCTGTAATCAAAGGTAGGAATGTTTTATCAAAAATAATCGCTTTATCTTGTGCATCATTAATAATGAAAATCAGTTGTTCTGGAAATAATCTTGGGTTAATGGTGTGACAGATTAAACCACTACCAGAAATAGCATACCAAGCCTCTAAATGACGATGATTGTTCCAAGCTAATGTTGCAATACAATCGCCGTGAATGAGTTTAAGTTCATTTAATGCCTTTGCACCACGTTTAGCATTATCCGATACATCGCCCCAATTGGTTTCGTAAAGTGAGCCATCGGTGTTTTTTGAAACGATCAGGGTGTCTTTATGAAATTCAGCAGCATGTTCTAGTAAACTGCTGATTAATAAAGGTTGAAACATCATACGTCCGTGCATGCAAAGCTCCTGCTATTGATCATTTAAGTTGTTATTTTGAGTTGATTATATTTATGTAAGGTGAGTGCTCACGATTAACGTAACACTCACTGATGACCTAGAAATACACTAAATTATGCAGTCAGTAAAGAACCAACTAATTTACGGATTGAAACCAAAGGTTTACGCTCTGGAATGATGACACCAGCAGTTTTAAGGTCTGACACGAGTTCAGCGCGGAAGTCATTATAGTCAACCTCTGCTGCATGACGTTGACCGCCTTCAAAGTTGTAATGTGGATGATCTAACTCATGCTGAATCGCTTTTTTCATATCAGCAGGACGTTTATATTTTCCTAAGATTTCCTGACATGCCAAATTGGCTTGATGATCTGAAATTGGCCAAATACAACCTAGTGGCTGGAATAAACCAATGAAATAAAGATTGTCATGTTCTGCATGCATCATTTTACGGTAAAGCGGTAATTTTTCAGCATGTTGGAAATCTATAAAATCTTTATCGAAGAAAGGGAAGACGGTCCAGAAACCAGTACAACAACAAATAATATCAAACTCTTGTTGAGTACCATCGACGAATTCTACAATTTTACCATTGAGACGCTTGATCGCTGGTTTTGGTTTGATTTTACCGTGACGCACATAGTCAATGAAGTCAGAGTTCGCCGTTGGATGTTGTGTCAGCATCGGTTTGTCATTTACAGGCAAGCCAAAATCTGCGTAATTTCCACTGAATGCTTTTACCAATTTGGTCAGAATTTTTTGGCGCATTTTGGGCGGAAGTTTTTCCATTGACTTGACGAGTATGTCTGCGGGATGTCCAAACATAAATTTTGGAACAAACCATTGTGGACTGCGCATCGATATATACACATCTTTTGAGACACGTGCTGATTCTACGGCAACATCACAGCCTGAATTACCTGCACCAATGACTAAAATTCTCTTTCCACGCCAGTCGTCATTTACACCTTTAAAATCATGTGAATGCATCCACTTGCCAGTATATTCACCTTCATACTCAGGGTATTTCGGTTTCCAGTGATGACCATTGGCAACCATTAAATAGTCATATATTTTCTGTTGTTCTTTACCTTGATCATCGGTGTAATCCACCACCCATTTTTTATTTTCATTTTTATGAATATGGTTAATAGTGTGATGAAATTTAATCTTCTCATATACACCAAAATGTTTGGCATAATTTTCAAAATACTGCTGCAAATGATCATGTCGTGGATAATCAGGGTAACTGTCTGGCATTGGATAATCTTCATATTCAGACATTGTACGCGAGCTAATAATGTGTGTATTCTCATAGACTGAAGAATGACCAGTTTTAGAATTAAACACCCAATTCCCACCGACTTTGTCATTCTTCTCGAAGATATCGTATGCAATACCATTTTGTTGACAATTTTTAGCAGCCGTAATTCCTGACGGACCTGCACCAATGATACAGACTGTGTTCATATTCATATCCTTGAATGATGTTCTTTTTATTCATAACCAACTATAGTTGGTTTTATGACTATAATCGATTTATTTTTAAACAGCAAGACAGGGGATTTGTTTAAATGCTTTTTGATGAAATTAAGCTTCCTGTACAAAAAAGAAGTAAAGCAAGGTTAGAACTTGTATTAGAAACAACGAAGAAAATATTAGAAGAACAAGGCATCAATTACTGTACTATTCCCGAAATTGCAGCACAGTCCGATCTTCCTAAGATTACGATTTATCAATACTTTCCAACAGTTAATCATTTGTTCAGCATATTGGTGAAACGTTATTTAGATGAACTGCAGGCCTATGTTTTGTTTAAAAATGAGTGCTATCAAACTTGGTCAACACGTGATATTTGTTTTGACCTAATTTCTAAGGTGGCTGAGTTCTACAATTCAAATCCTGCTGCAAGTATTTTGATTCTGGGTGGGCCAGTACATGTTGATGGTTTTAATTTACAGGAAATCGTGATTGAGAAGATTGCTCATGATTTACAAGCGGTATTTGAGCAGAAAGTACATCCGCTGAAATTGAATAGAAAAGAGGAAGCGGTGTATCTGGTTGAAATGGTTTTTGCATTAATGAAACACAGCTACTATCAGCATCAACAAGTCACTGATGACATTCTAAAAGAATGCCATTTCATCAGTGAATTTTACTTAAGCAGTAAGGGATATAACTACCAACTTTAAAAGTTTATTTTTAGTTTTTCCAAAAAATGTTGATGCGCTGCGATGAGTTGATCAAAAACGGGCGAATGAAATAGATCGAAGTGACCGCAGACGAACTCACGATATTCACCTTGTTTTAGTTTTTGTGCGAGTTTACGTGTTGCTTTGACAGGAATAAGTGAATCTAGTTCCGCACCTGACACAAAAACAGGGCATTGAATTTTATGAACGATCATTGTTGGTCGGTATAAACCAATGGTTGCAACGATTCGAGCTGGTACAGCATTTTTCCAATGCATCCCGTCTGGAATCAGTCGATAATATGCATCGTAGCAATCTTCACCCGCCAAAATGGCAAACCGATCTTTTGCAACTACAGGCATGGTTTTGACTCTACCTATTTTTGCTAGGGCTAAATCTTGTAATGCAATCATGGTTGCAGGCAATAAATATTTTTTCGGATACAGTGTCAAGCTCGCTAAACCATCAACGTGTGGAAAATTAGAGATCACTGCTTTAAAGGTGTGTTCACTTGCTAATGTTAGAACATGCGCACCACTGAACGAATACCCCCATAAAATGATATTTTTTTTCGAGATGTAGAATCGGGTTTGAATATAGTCGATAACGACTTTCCAATCCTGAAGTTGACTATTTTTATCAACAAGATGCTGAACAGGACCACTGCTTAATCCAAAACCAGAATGATCAAATACGCATACGTTATATCCCAATTCTGCATAAGCTTCAGCGAAAGAGTTTAAGCCACAGCTTTTTTCTCCACCCAAGCCATGAGCCATAATGATGATACTAGAATCTTTTGTGATCGGCACTGGCATATAAAAATCCGCTTGGATTTGATAGTTGCCATTCGGAATAAGTAATTCTTGAGTTTGCATCGTGGTTATCCTTAACACTTTTTTATTTTTAAAACCCAACTCAGGTTGGTTTAAGCATATCGTTATGCAGTATAAAAGTCTATTTGATGTCAAATCGTTCAGAAAATTTTAAGCCTGATTGATTTAAATACATTTTTATTCGATGTATTCGTATGAGTTTTTTCTATCGCAAGCAATGTATCGCCTTAATCTTGAGCTATTTCATTTTGGTCAATCTATTTCCAGTACATGGTGCAGTCGACATGAAATTGATTCAATTAGGCTTAAATTCAAAAGGAGTGTTCTATTTAAAAGATGCATTTTGGCCAAGTGTAGTCGGGCATGAATGGGTTAAATATGTGCTAATCGCGATGTACTGCAGTATGCTGATATATGCAGTCATGGTTGCTCATCCCAAATCGAGAAATCAAAGTTTGGAAACCTCTAAAAATTACATCACAATTTTTGCAATTGCTTTGATTTCAATTATTTTAATAGCGTTGTTCAAATCACAGTCGAACTTGATGTGTCCATGGGATGCAGCTCAACCTCAGGGAATGACAATTGTCTGGAGTCTCAGTAGTAAAGTTGGGCATTGTTTTCCTGGAGGTCATGCTTCTGCAGGTTTTGCATTATTGAGTGGGTATTTTGTGTTCAGGAACAAAAAAACAAAATTAGCTCAATTTTACTTATTGAGTTCAATTCTCTTGGGAATGCTTATGGGATGGACGCAAATGCTTAGAGGTGCACATTTTTTTAGTCATAATCTTTGGACAGGTTGGTTGATTTGGATGTTCAATGTTGTAATATTTAGTCTAAAAGATAAGGTTAAATTAGCCTAAGCAATTAATGTAGTTTAATTTCCACTCTCACCAATAAACCACCTAATTGAGGGCTGCGATCAAAGATAAGATTACCCCCCATACGTTCTACCGCTTTTTCAACAATTGATAAACCTAAGCCACTACCAATTTCTTGATGTTGCTCGACTCGATAAAATCTTTTTTTAATACGTTCATACAGATCTGCTGAAATTCCTGGGCCACTGTCCTCGACTTGAATGATAGCTATATCATTCTCTTGAAATGTAGAAACGTTAATGATGCCATTGGGGGGCGTGTATTTAATCGCATTCTCTATTAAATTGGTTAATATTGAATCTATAGCAGATGAGTAATTTATAATTTGAACGTATTCATAACGTTCCATACCTAAATCGATTTCTTTGGCTAAAGCTAAATGAATCAATTGTTCAATAGATTGATAAGCGCGTTCATCTAACCGAATACTCACTTTTTTCTCGTTACTGGCATTTAATGAATCTTGTTGAGCGAGATTTAAAAGCTGACCGACCAAATGCTGAGTTCGGTGTAAACCATTATTCATTTTGATTAACGATTCGTGATGGGGGAGCTCTTTGAGTAAAATTTTAGTTTGAAGATTTAATGCTGTAATTGGTGTTCTTAATTCGTGAGCGGCGTCTGCAATAAATTGTTTTTGTTCTTGTTGGGCATCAGAGATCCTTTGAAATAATTGATTGATCGCTTGAATGCTGGGTACTAGCTCAATAGGGTACTGTTGAGGGTCAATTACGGTCAGCTCATTTGGTTTACGTGTACTTAATTCGGATTTAAATTGCTCAAATGGAGCAAAAATTCTTCTAATTATAAAACCTAAGCCATAAATCGCGAAAGGCATAATGATTAAATAAGGTAAAAACATGTTGATTGCGAGCTCTATGGCTAAAGCTTGTCGAACAGAGTCTTGTTGGCTCACTTGGACTTGAACAGTTTTCAATGGAATCACATAGGTATGCCATTTACCATAATGATTAGTGTGATGATAAAAACCTGACTTAGCAACTGGCTCAACCAACTGTTTAAACTTTTCGTGTAAATGTGATTGTTGGTCATAGGCCCAAACATCTACAAATAAATCTTCTTCATGGTACTGTTTTAAATGTGAAAATTTACTCTTTATAGGATCTGGATTAAATTTTGCAACGCGCTCTGCCAGATTTTTCAGCTGAGCATCAAGTATTTCATTTGTTTCTTCTAAAGCTGTTCTATAGGCTGAAAAAACCAATATACATCCCATTACCACACTAAAAATTGATGTAAATACAACAAGTTGCTTTTGTAAAGAGTAGGGTTGCGTCATGTATCAATTCTTGTTTTATGGTGTAGGCTGACCTAGCCGATAACCTAATCCTCGCACATTACGAATAAAATTTTTACCTAATTTTGAGCGTATGCGATGAATATAGACTTCAATGGTATTACTGCTGATTTCATTTTCAATATCATACAGTTTTTCTTCAAGATTAGACTTCGAAAAAATCTTATTTGGATAAGTTAAGAGTGGAATTAATAAAGCCCACTCACGGTTTGAAAACTCAACCGTCTGATTTTCAAAACTCGCGATATGTTGTTCAAGATCTAACCTGAGTCCGCCAAACTCTAAAATTTGTTTTATCTGAGATGTATTTTGTTGAGATGCACGTCTGAGTATGGCGTGAATACGCGCTAATAACTCCTCAAACTCGTATGGTTTTACTAGATAATCATCAGCGCCTTGATTTAATCCATCGATACGGTGCTGAAGTTGATCTCTTGCTGAAATAATGAGTACAGGAATTGAAGGAAATAGTGAGCGAAGATGTTTGAGTACTTGCATGCCATCCATCATAGGTAATCCAAGATCGAGCAGCACTAAATCAAATGCTTGTTGATTTAATTGTTTTAAGCCATCAATGCCATTATTGACCCAGACTACTTCAAATGATTGATATTGGAGCAACTTTTGAGATGACTCTGCAATCATAAAGTCATCTTCAATCATCAGGATTTTATTCATATTAGGCTCTGTTCTGTAATTGAGGTTTGCATTGTTGGCTGAGGTCTAATGCGCGTTGTAATGTTGTAGTATGAATATTCAATAAACTTAGCATGGTGTGAAAGACATTGTCTTGGCTTAGTACATCATTTTTCTGAGATTCAATGCATCGTACAGTTGACGCTTGATGTTTTCGCCATGCTGTTGAAAACCACATGATCATCGGCACATGAGTTTGTTGTGATGGTGCAATTTGATAAGGCGCGCCGTGTAAATACATTCCATGTTCACCCGTGGATTCACCATGATCTGATAAATACCATAAAGCGGATTGAAATTGAGTTTGTTTGTTTAATAAATTGATTGTCGAAGCGAGAATATGGTCTGTATATACAATTGAATTATCATACGTATTGATCAGAGCTTGTTGACTACATCCCTGAATTGCGCTGGTGTTACAGGTCGGCTGAAAGGGTGTGTATTGATGAGTGGACCGTTTATAGTAAGCTGGGCCGTGACTTCCCATTTGATGGAGTACGATAAGTCTTGGCGTTTTATCATTTTTGGGAATGGCTTGAATATAGGCATTAAGGCTATCAATCAATATTTCATCTTTACATTCACCCTTAGAATCGCACCATTGCTTATGAATAGATTCGGGAATTTCATAACGCTCAACCCGATTACAAACCTCTTTGCATCCTGAATTGTTATTGATCCACGTTACTTTGTAGCCCGCACGTTGAATAATATCGAGTAAGTTCTCCCGTTGTCTTGCGACTTTTTCTGTATATGCTTGTCGAGTCATACCAGAAAATAAACAAGGTACGGATACCGCCGTTGCAGTACCACAGGAACTGACGTTACGAAAATTGATTATATTTAATTTGCTTAATTCTGGATTTGTAGCTCGATCATATCCATTCAACTGAAAACTTTCTGCACGTGCTGTTTCTCCTATCACTAAAACCATCAGTTTGGGAGTTTGATGGGTCGCCGTTTGAATAAATTGGTGTGCATCACGTCCGTAGGGTTGAATTATAGTATTTTTGGGAGGTTGAAGATGTTTATAATAACTGAAGGACGCTGCAACGACATTTTGAGGGCTGATCATTCCTTTCAACTCTCTGTTTTCTCTAAAAATAGCTGCATAGTCAACATAATATAAATAAGCGCAACCTAACACTAAAATTAAACTGATTGCACTGTGTAACATTTTCCTGCAAAGGGTATGAGAAAACGTTGATTTTTTGATATTCACCCAATAAATAAAAAAAGAGGCGCTAAAATAAAAAATACAACCCAAATAAATAAACTTATATTTATCAGATCAAATGCTTCCATCGTATTGGTTTGCATCATATTTTGAATCTGATGAGCATTAATAATAATGCCTAAACTACTTACAAAATATGCAGACACACCGCCTAATACAATCCAGATACTTGCAAATATCTTTACGTTCAATCTCCAATGAATAAGATTGAAAATAAAAAAATAAGCGGCTGTAATTAAGACAGATGAACCTATTAAAAAAAGAATTGCTGTGTAACCTTGATAAGGTGTGAGTGAAGTAAGTTGTTTGTAGAAAGCAATATTTAAACCAATGCCAACCCATACTGAGAGTACTAAATTGAATAGTGCTAGGCTTATCGTTGGTTTTTTCCATTGCTGAATGATAGATGTGTAGCGCATACGATGAGTTCTAATATTTAACTACGCTGAGATTAGGTTTTATTTCTTAAAATTTACTGAATAAATGATTGAAGTCTAGGGCATAAAAAAAGCCAGACTGGTGGAGCAATCTGGCAAAGCGTCAAGATGAGTCACCCGTGACAAGTGATGTTTCCTGAGTTCAGGTTTAAGTTGT
>NZ_JBWYIX010000016.1:0-55025 GCF_056779935.1 Acinetobacter sp. ANC_7512
TAAACCCTTGTTTTTCAACAAGTTTTAATCAACATCACCGCCGATGGATGTGCATTCTACAGTATTTCATATCCAATGCAACCTCTTTTTTCAATATTTTAGTATTTTTTTAAATTATGAGTTTTGATTGAGTATTTAATAGTCAAATTCACATCATTCAGTATGATATTGATAAAAAATCGAACACTTTAACTTTATTAAAATTAGATTAGAATAGTCACTATTATTTAACTGACTAGAACTATGTTACTAAATGGCTATATTTAAAATCAAAAAAGCCGTATTGATCTCCCTACTGCTTTTGATGTGCAGCTTTAGCCATGCCAATTCCAACCAGAACATTTATCAAATGACTCTATCTATTTTGAGCTATGCCAAAATTTCATCTCCACAACCAGATTTATGTCTAATTGATAACACTATGGCATTAGCAGAGTTTAATCAAACTATTCAAAAGCAAAATTCAAATATCAAAGCACAAAATATTCATGATTATGAATTAAACAAGACCAATTGTGATGTTATATTTTTCTCTAAATCTTCTCCAACAGTCGAACAAAAGCTCATCCGAGAATCACTAAATAAGTCAATTCTCTCATTTTCAACAAATAATGAAGATTGCGAGGTTGGAAGTGTTTTCTGTCTCTATAGCAATAAAGCAGGTATTACAAAATTTAAAGTCAATTTAGACAGTCTTGCAAAAACCAAAATTCACGTTGATCCTCGTGTATTACTTCTTGCGCAGAATATGGAGTAATTCAGATGATTGATAAATTTTTTGGATTAACTTCACTCCAATCACTATTCAGAAGATCACAATTTTTAATTTTTGCGATCACTTTTTTGATCTGCACTTTAATTTTTGCAACGATTTCAATCTTTACGGTGAAATCATACGCCAATCAAAACTTAACCTTAGTGAGTCGCACAATTGCGGAACGCATTCAACCTGCTCTTGTTTTCCAAGATAAATACACTTTAGACAATATTTTACACGAGTACACACAACAACATTCAATTCGCCTTATCCAAGTATTGGATAGTAATAAAGTTAAAATCACTGAAAGCAGCAAACTGATAGATCGCCATTCAGAACTTCAAACTTGGTTTGATGGATTATTTTTTTCTAAGCCGATTCAAATTGAAGTTACTCACAATGGACAA
The DNA here is from genome assembly GCF_056779935.1 of Acinetobacter sp. ANC_7512. Taxonomy (NCBI): domain Bacteria; kingdom Pseudomonadati; phylum Pseudomonadota; class Gammaproteobacteria; order Moraxellales; family Moraxellaceae; genus Acinetobacter; species Acinetobacter sp. ANC_7512. The sequence continues at coordinate 1,165 of NZ_JBWYIX010000016.1, forward strand.
TTGGTCGGTGAGCTTCATCTATTCGGCAGTTCTCAAGATATCATTTTATTCATTATCAAGATTTGTTTAGCCTTGATCTTAGGTATGCTTTTTATGATTTTCGCCTTATGGTGGTCGGTTAATGCAACCTATCGTCATATTATGAATTCTATATCACCAATTATTCATACAGCACAATTAGTGAGTCAACAAAAAGCATATAATCTCCGCTTTCCAAAAAATGATATTCAAGAATTTCATCATCTAAACTCAGTATTTAATCAGCTGTTAGAAGAAATTCAATCTTGGCACAACCAATTACAGTCTGAAAATACGCAGCTGAATTATCAAGTACAACACGATGAATTAACACAATTACCAAACCGACATTATTTTTATAAAGTTTTGTGTAGTCTTTTCGATCAGCCTGATAAACGTGAAAATACTGTTTTGATTTTTATAGATAACAATAAATTTAAGTCTATTAACGATCAATATGGTCATTTAGTAGGGGATGAAGTGTTGAAAGAGATGGCTAAACGATTAAAACAAAACACTCGTCAAAATGATTTTGTCGCAAGATTAAGCGGTGATGAATTTGCAATTATCCTAAGTCCTGTCATTCAGGTGGATCACTTAATTTCGATCGCCGAAAATCTTATAAAATGTTCTGATGAGCCCTTAAAATATAACGGACAATCAATTCATTTTAGCTTTAGTCTTGGTATTGCTTTGGCTAAAGAAGCTCATAACCCAGAGGACTTAATTTCTCAAGCAGACCAAGCGATGTACAAAGCGAAGAATCTAAAACATCATTGGCACATATTTCAACAATAAAGTTTTTACTGAGGATTAATACCTATGCTCAATCGTAGTTTCAAACTTTTTATCATGAGCATTCTTTGTATAGGATTAAGTGCATGCTTGGGTATGGGATCTTTAAGCTATAAACAAGTAAAAATGTTAAAACAACAAGGTTTCGTACTCACAGAGGAAGGTTGGAGTTTGGGACTACCCGAACGACTTCTTTTCGATTTCGATCAGGCTGAAATCTCTAAAAAAAATCGTGAACAGATTCAACATCTCGCAGCACAACTACAAAAGTACAATTTAAAGAAAGTCCGTATCGTCGGTCATACCGATCTTATTGGCAATCCAGATTATAATTTTAAACTTTCTGAAAGCCGTGCCCGAAGCGTAAGCACTATTTTTATCGAAGAGGGTTTTAACCCTGCTCATATCCAAACTATTGGTCGCGGTTCAACCCAACCTATTAATACTGCAAATACTGACGCTGCCCATGCAGAAAATAGACGCGTTGCTGTTATTATCGTGCCTTAAACATTCAACAAAAAAGATCCTGATAGGATCTTTTTTTTATCAGCAAAAATCAGACATAAAAAAACCGCTTAACGCGGTATCTTTTATCTGACCATTTATATTGAAATAAATGGTCGGAGCAGTAGGATTCGAACCTACGACCCCCTGGTCCCAAACCAGGTGCACTACCAGGCTGTGCTATACTCCGATTACATCGGTTTGTGTTGGGGTGAATGACGGGATTCGAACCCGCGACAACCGGAATCACAATCCGGGGCTCTACCAACTGAGCTACATCCACCATCACAAAATTTGGCTCTATAAAATCAAGCGACCAATGGCGCGCCTGACAGGATTCGAACCTGTGACCATCCGCTTAGAAGGCGGATGCTCTATCCAACTGAGCTACAGGCGCATTACCCATGATTGCGAGATCATTGGAAAACCTTTGCCTTGAAGAATTGGTCGGAGCAGTAGGATTCGAACCTACGACCCCCTGGTCCCAAACCAGGTGCACTACCAGGCTGTGCTATACTCCGATTCATCTCAGCTTTTGTACCGTTCAACTTATCGTTTGATGTATCGTTCGGTACGGTGTGCATTCTAGGCGTGACGCTGGATAACGTCAACACCTATCTTCAAAAAAAATCAAAAAAACACTTCAAATGTATATTTATCAAGCATTTTGACTAATATTAACGCTTTAATGACGCACTAAAGTTTAACATTCGATCTAATGGTAATTTAGCGCGCTCTGCTAAAGCGGGATCAACATGGACTTCTTGATCACCATGTCGTAAAACATGCAAAATGCCATCCAATTCATTCATTGCCATCCATGGACAGTGTGCACAAGAACGACAAGTCGCTCCCTCACCTGCCGTAGGAGCCTCAATCAAAGTCTTATTCGGCACCATTTGCTGCATCTTATAAAAAATACCGCGATCGGTCGCAACAATCATTGTTTCATGCGGTAGTTCTTTTGCAGCCTTAATCAATTGTGAGGTACTTCCTACTGCATCAGCAACATCAATCACCGATTCTGGTGATTCGGGATGGACTAAAACTGCAGCATCAGGATAGATGGCTTTCATTTGAGCGATACCACGTGCTCTAAATTCTTCATGTACAATACAAGAACCATCCCAGAGCAACATATCCGCTCCAGTTTTCTTTTGAATGTAACGTCCTAAATGCTGATCAGGTGCCCAAATAATTTTTTCACCTAAACTATCTAAATGCTCAATAATTTCGACAGCACAACTGGATGTTACCACCCAATCTGCACGTGCTTTTACCGCAGCTGAGGTATTTGCATAAACCACAACAGTATGATCAGGATGAGCATCACAGAACTTGCTAAACTCATCTACAGGACAACCTAGATCGAGTGAACAAGTTGCCTCTAAAGTAGGCATTAAAATGGTTTTGTTAGGTGATAAAATTTTAGAAGTTTCACCCATAAACTTCACACCAGCCACAACGAGTGTTGTCGCATCATGGTCACGCCCAAAACGTGCCATTTCAAGTGAATCAGAAACACAACCACCAGTCAGCTCCGCAAGCTCCTGTACGACTGGATCACAATAATAATGAGCAACCAATACCGCATTACGCTTTTCCAATTCGGCTTGGATCTCAGCAAATTTTTGCTGCTTTAACTCTGGTGTTAAATCTTGATTGTTAGATTCACCAATCAGGTCTAAATGAGCTTGAACAATTGCTTTCGCATCATTTGCAATTAAATTGGTTGCATCATTCATTATTTGCATCTCTATCCATAGCGCTTATCAATATAAGCAATTACACACCGATTGGATTTGACCAATCATTAAAATTTGATAAATAAAAAGCCTCAACAGGAGGCTTAATTTATTTAAGAACGATAATCTGCGTTGATCTTGACATAATCATATGACAAATCACAGGTGTAAACCGTATCTTTGGCAGAACCACGGCCCAAATCAACGCGGATAGTAATTTCTGATTGATTCATTACTTTAGCACCAGCCTCTTCTGTGTAATCTGCCGCTGCACCACCATCTTTACAGATCTGGACATCATCTAACCATACTTGGATTTTGTCGACATTTAAATCTGGGACACCAGCATAACCGATTGCAGCCAAGATACGCCCCCAGTTAGGGTCAGAAGCAAAGAACGCTGTTTTTACCAAAGGTGAATGTGCAATGCTGTAAGCGATGTCACAACACTCTTGCGTATTTGCACCACCTTCAACTGAAACAGTTATAAATTTGGTTGCACCTTCACCATCTCGAACGATCAACTGAGCCAAGCGCTTCATGACACGTGTAAGTACATTTAAAACAACAGAGTAACGAGCATCTTCTTTAGATGTAATTTCAGCACCACCTGCTTGACCAGTTGCTGCAAAAATACAAGAGTCATTAGTAGATGTATCACCATCAATCGTGATGCGATTAAATGATTGTTCAACCGTGGTTTTTAATAGTTTTTGAACCAATTCACGAGCAATAGGCGCGTCTGTCGCTACGAAAGACAACATTGTTGCCATATTAGGACGGATCATTCCTGCACCTTTTGAAATCCCCGTCATTGTATAAACAACCCCGTCAATTTCAAATTGTTCAGAAGCACCCTTAGGTAAAGTATCCGTCGTCATAATACCTGATGCTGCCTGAGGCCATACATCATCTTCAAGACTCTCAAATGCTGGTTTTAACCCAGCAATCAAACGCTCCATTGGTAATTGTTCACCAATTACGCCTGTTGAGAATGGCAAAACCTCGTTCTCATTTACACCAGCAATTTTGGCAAATTCAGCACAAGTGTCCTTTGCATTTTTCATACCTGTAGGACCAGTACCTGCATTCGCATTGCCTGTATTAATTACAAGGTAACGTGGATTTGTTTGAGACAAATGCAGTTTTGAAATATGTACTGGCGCTGCGCAAAAAGCATTTTGGGTAAATACACCTGCAACTTGAGTGCCTTGTGCAAATTCAAATACAACCAAGTCACGTCGATTTGGGTAACGTACATACGCTTCTGCTGAGCCAATTCTTACACCCTTTACCACATGCATTTGTGGCATTGATACGTCACCCACCGCCATTTTTGATTGTCCGAATTAAAAAAAATGATGGCTAAGCTTATTAGAAATTAGAAAAAAAATCGAGTGAATAAGGCATTAGGGTTGATTGAAATGAATGATTTGAAATAAATCTCGATCCCTAAAAACAATAAAGCCAGTCAAAGACTGGCTTTAGTACGAAATTCTAAAATTAATTAGATACAGTTTGTTCTAATAAAGCTTGTTTTGCTTTTTCTTGACTTGAACTTGAAAGAGCTGGATTTGATGCAACAATACGATTTGCTGTAGCTGGTGTTGCTGGTGCTATTGCAGCTGTTTGAAGAATAATTGGTCGACCAGCCGTATTACCAAGTGTATAACGAATACCAGTGCGTGGACTTATCACCGTTGTGGAGTCATTTTTAACTTCAGTTTGTGCTTGAGTAACACCCGCAGCTGCTTGAACTTTCGCTAGAGGTACAGTTTTTGTATCAGTATTGGCAAATGCAAAAGCTGGTAAAGCAAAAACTGCAAATAAAGCCGGTTTTAGTATTTTTTTCATTGTCGCTTCCATATATTCAATCATGCAAAATTAAATAGCATTAACTGAGAAAATTGGCAATGCTTATTCACATGAACTGACCAAGCACTATAATAAAATAAAAAAAGCAGAACCTAAGTTCTGCTTCATGAAATTTAGATTTTACCGTGACACTGCTTGTATTTTAAACCAGAACCACATGGACAAGGTGCATTACGGCTTTGAGGTGGCGTAATCTCAACTTCATTCTGATCCAATTCTTGAGTATTAACTGTTTGCTCACCTGTTAAACCATCAACTTCAGCATGAGAAAGTGAAAGTTGCATCGCTTCAGCTTGAGCTTGCTGCTGTGCTTCCATTTCTGCCAGCTCTTCAGGCGTTGGTAAACGTACTAATGAAAGATCTGTCACAATATCAGACTTAATGACAGCTAACATATTTACAAACAGATTGAATGCTTCTTTCTTATATTCCTGCTCAGGATTCTTTTGCGCATAACCGCGTAAATGAATACCTTGACGTAAATAATCCATCGCTGCTAAATGATCTTTCCAGTGGCGATCTAAAGAACTTAACATAAAGTTTCGTTCTAACACTGCTGCAGATTCAGCACCCATTTGTTCACGACGCGCACGATAGCGTTGTAAAACCTCATCAGTGATACGACGTGCTAATGCTTCTTCATCTAATCGACGATCTTGATCCAACCATTGCTGCACAGGAAGATCAATATTAAAGTCTGAGCGTAATGCAGATTCAAGACCTGGTACATCCCACTGATCATGAATTGATTCAGGTGGGATATACGTTTCAATCACCCCTTTCATCACTTCTTCATGCATTGACTCGATGTATTCTTGCAATGTACTTTCTGCCAGAATTTCATCACGCTGTGAGTATATAATTTTACGTTGTTCGTTATTTACATCATCATACTTTAACAGGTTCTTACGAATATCGAAGTTACGCGCTTCAACTTTACGTTGCGCATTTTCAATCGAACGAGACACCATTTTATGTTCAATGGCTTCATTTTCTTGCAGACCCATTGCACGCATCATTGCGACGACACGATCACCCGCAAAGATACGCATCAAATCATCTTCTAACGATAAGAAGAAACGCGAAACACCTGGATCACCTTGACGACCTGAACGACCACGTAATTGGTTATCAATACGACGAGATTCATGACGTTCAGAACCAATAATATGTAAACCACCAGAATTCAGCACCAGTTGGTTATTTTGTTCCCATTCTGCTTTTAAACGTGCTTCATCTTCAGGAGTTGGATTTTCAATTTTCGCCAGTTTCGCTTTCCAGTTACCACCGAGCAAGATATCCGTACCACGCCCTGCCATGTTGGTCGCAATAGTCACGGCACGTGGAGAGCCGGCTTGTGCAATAATATCCGCTTCACGCTCATGCTGTTTGGCATTCAGCACTTCGTGTGCGATACCCGCTTCTTTCAGTTTATCCGATAAGATTTCAGAAGCTTCAATTGTTGCCGTACCAATCAAAATCGGTGCAACACCAGCTTCATGAATTTTCTTAATTTCTTCAATAATCGCATTGTATTTACCATTACGATTCAAATAAATTAAGTCATTCAGATCTTTACGAATCATTGGACGATGGGTTGGAATCAACACCACATCTAAGCCATAAATTTCTTTCATTTCAGCAGCTTCAGTATCTGCTGTACCTGTCATACCTGAAAGTTTACGGTATAAACGGAAATAATTTTGGAATGTGGTCGTTGCAAGCGTTTGGTTTTCAGGTTGAATCTCTAAACCTTCTTTTGCTTCTACCGCTTGATGCAAACCTTCAGACCAACGACGACCAGGCATCGTACGACCTGTATTTTCATCGACAATAATCACTTCACCGTCATGGACGATATAATGCACGTTACGATGATACAAGTAATGTGCACGAATAGAAGCTGTGACATGATGAACAAGATTTAAGTTGGCTGCAGAATATAGACTTTCACCCTCTGCCAATAAACCCATCGCAATAAGTTCACTTTCAATGGCTTCAAAACCAGCTTCTGTAATTTCGACTGAACGTTGCTTTTCATCGATCCAGAAGTGCCCACCATCTGCAACTTTTTCTTCTTTTTGAGCATGTAACTTTGGCGGAATCGCATTCATTGCCGCATAAAGTTGCGAAGAATCTTCGCTTTGACCCGAAATAATAAGTGGAGTACGTGCTTCGTCAATTAAGATCGAGTCAACCTCATCGATAATCGCATAAGCAAGACCACGTTGTTTTTTCTCGGCTAACGAGAACACCATATTGTCACGAAGATAGTCGAAACCAAATTCGTTGTTTGTACCGTAGGTAATGTCTGCTCGATAAGCTTCTGCTTTTTCGACAGGATTCTGCATGGAGTAAATCACCCCAACAGATAATCCCAAAAATTCATAAAGTGGGCGGTTTAACTCAGCATCACGTTGCGCCAGATAATCATTGACAGTAATAACGTGAACACCTTGTTCACTAATTGCATTTAAATATACAGCCAAAGTACCCATTAGGGTTTTACCTTCACCTGTACGCATTTCTGCAATTTTACCTTCATGTAGGGTAATACCACCAATCAACTGTACGTCATAATGACGCATACCCATAATACGCTTACCAGCTTCACGACATACTGCGAAAGCTTCTGGTAACAAGCGATCAAGACTTTCACCGTTTTTATAACGTTGTTTGAATTCTTCTGTTTTTGCAGATAAGTCTGCATCACTTAACACAGATATCGTCGGCTCGAGCGCATTGATCTTCTCGACAATTTTACGCATACGCTTCAATTCGCGCTCGTTTTTAGTACCGAAGATTCCTCCGATCAGACTTGCCAACATATAGACTCTCTAAAACTTACTTATCAAAATGATTTTTCTCAAACGTTATTATGGTGCTAGAAATTTGAAGTACAAGGGTTTTAAACAAATGCAATCAAAAAATTTCTGGATTATTTTCCATGACGCATGAGCAACGGCGAGTTAATGTAGCAAATTTGATCAGAAATATATATCGTTCAAATTCAAATTTATGAACGTTTATTTGCCTTCAGACATTCAAATAAATCTGTTTTTTTCATAACTAAATAAAAAAACACTATTTTTAATTATAAAGAGTTTCCGCCATATTAATTTCAGCACATTAAGGTTTTGATAAAAATAGAGGTTTATATGGCATTACGTTTAGGTGACACCGCTCCAGACTTTGAACAGCAATCAAGTGAAGGAGTAATTAATTTTTATGATTTTCTAGGAGATCATTGGGGAGTTTTATTTTCACACCCTGCCGACTACACTCCCGTATGTACGACGGAATTAGGTTTTACAGCAAAGCTAAAAAACGAGTTTGAAAAACGTAATGTTAAAGCGATTGCTCTCTCTGTAGATGATGTTGAATCACATCATGGTTGGATTAAAGATATCAATGAAACTCAGTCTACCACGGTAAATTTCCCAATCATTGCTGATCAGGATCGTAAAGTTTCGACTTTATATGATTTCATCCATCCCAATGCCAGCGAGACCCTAACCGTCCGATCTCTTGTTATCATTGATCCAAATAAAAAAGTACGCTTGATTATTACTTATCCAGCGTCAACTGGTCGCAACTTCCATGAAATTTTACGTGTTATAGATTCATTACAGTTAACAGATAACTATAAAGTGGCAACCCCTGCAAACTGGCAGCATGGTGAAGATGTTGTGATTGTTCCCTCTATTAAAGACGAAAATGAAATTCAACAACGCTTCCCTAAAGGGTACAAGGCAGTGACACCTTATCTACGTTTAACACCTCAACCTGATCTTGATTAATTTTGACGAGCCATCAAGTTTCAGCGTTCAGCCTATCCTCAGATAGGCTTTTTTTGATTATGGCTTATATTCTTTAACCTATTAATTTAAAAAAGGATTCAAATTATAGTTTGAATCCTTTTTTCTAAAACAAAGCAAGAAACTACTGACGCTTATCCAGTGGTACCCAATCAATCACCCATGCTGATTTCATATTTAAACTTGCATCACTGTTAATTTTCTTACGTAACGCATCTGCCGAATCACGATCTTTAGATGGACCAACCATAATTCGAATACCTTTCGACGTTGGACTCTTCGTTACCTTATATCCTTTGGCACGAAGCTTAGCCGCAAGCGCATCTGCATTCGCCTCATTCGCAGCCAATGCCACTTGAACCATCCATTGACGATCTCCATTTTCCAGCAGATCACGAGCTTTTTCTGCCTCAGCTTTTTTCTTCGCTTCTTCAGCAGCTTTGCGTTTTTTCTCTTCTGCAGCTTTTTTATCAGCTTCAGCTTTCTTCTTCGCCTCTTCTGCTTTACGTTTTTCCTCAGCAGCTTTTTGCTCTGCTGCTTTCTTTTCAGCTGCACGTTTTTCTGCTTCGGCTTTACGCTTTTGTTCTTCTGAGGATTTCGCCTGTTGTTCTTTTTGCTCAGCTAAACGCTTCTGTTCAGCTATGCGTTTTTCTTCAGCCAAACGCTTTTGCTTTTCAGCTTCATCCTCAACCAATTCAGGAGGAATATTGTCTGAACTTTGCTGAGCAGCGTTTCGACGAGCATTCATTGCAGCATATTCTTCAGCAGCGCGACGTGCGGCTTCAGCTTCGGCCTCTTGTTGCATTCTTAAATATTCAGCAGCACGAGCCTCTTGCTCTGCCACAGCTTTCTCACGAGCGCGTCGTTGCTCTTCAAGTAAACGCTTTTCAGTTTCCACATCAACTGTGAGAGGTTGAAGTTGTACTGCTTCAGGTTCATTCTTTTTTTGTTGAACAGCTTCAACCGGTTGTTCAACATTATTTTGGTGGATCTCTTCTTTGCCTTTTAGAAGTAATGCTGCCAATAAAACACCACCACCCAATAAAACAACACCACCCATCCAGCGTTGTTTGTTATTCATTGACATTCTCTAAATACTCCCAGACCGCTTCTAAGGTATGAAACGAACCACACACCAAAATCAACTGATTATTTTTTGTTTCTTCAAGTGCTGATTTAAATGCGACCTGTACATTTGAATACTGTTGTACTGTCTCACCTTGAAGCGCTGACTCTAATTGTTTTAATGGTGCTGCACGAGGCACATCCATCGGCGCAATTTTCCACATAAATACCGTGTTTTTCAATAAATTAACGACTGAATCTATATCTTTATCCGCTAACATCGAAAACACAGCGATAACTTCTGTGTACTGTTTATTGTATTCTAAATAATTTCGCAATTGCTTTAACAAAAATTCTACACCATGCGGATTATGTCCCGCATCGAAAATCACTGTTTTTCCTGCGATTTCCCTTATTTCAAATCGACCTGGTAAATGTGCTTGAATAATGCCCTGCTCTAGTGCAGTTTGAGAAATTTTCAATCCACTGACCAATAATGCAGCTACGGCAGTAGAAACATTATCTAGGGCCAACTGACCACATGGTAATTTTAAGGTCAGTGCTGAACTTGAAAATGTCCAAGTTTTACCATCACCATTTGCTTGATAAAAATAATCCTGATTTAGACATGACAGCGTCGCATTACATGCAATGACTTTATCCTGAATTGATGTTGGAAGTATTTGTTGCCCACCAAAAATGACTGGAATATCTGGACGAATAATACCCGCTTTCTCAAAAGCAATTTTTTCAATGGTGTCACCCAGCCAATCTGTGTGATCCAATCCAATATTGGTAATGACCGCAACATTTGGATTAACGACATTCACAACATCCAAACGTCCCCCAAGTCCAACTTCCAATACCCAAACATCACATTTCTGTTGTTTGAAGATGACAAAAGCTGCAAGGGTTGTTGCTTCAAAGAAAGATAAACTTAAATCACATTCACGTCGTGCTTGATCAACTTGAACAAATGCTTCGATCAGAAGCTCATCTGAAACTTCCTGACCTGCGAGTTTTACACGCTCATTGAAACGATAGATATGCGGAGATTGATACAGACCGACTTGATATCCTTGAGCATTCAGAATAGAAGCTAAGGTTGTGGTTGTTGAACCCTTACCATTCGTACCAGCAACGGTAATGACTTTCGCTTGCGGGTGTGTAACGCCCAATTTTTCAGCCACAGGAATGACGCGTTCAAGCCCTAAATCAATTCCTGTAACGTGAACATGGCTCCAATAATCGAGCCATGTTTGTAAATTATCTGTACTGAGTGGAGCAGTGAGGTTCAAGGCAAATTCATCAATTTCGCTACGATACGATAAACTGTATCACGTAATGCGTGACGATGAACAATTTGATCGACTACACCATGATCAAGCAAGAATTCAGCACGTTGAAACGGTTCTTCTAACTTTTCGCGTACAGTCTGTTCAATGACACGTTTACCAGCGAAACCAATCATTGCTTTAGGCTCAGCGATATGCACATCACCTAACATAGCTAAAGATGCGGTCACACCACCATATACTGGATGAGTTAATACAACAATGTACGGAATACGAGCATCTTTCATTTTTTGAATCGCAGCTGATGTACGTGCCATTTGCATTAAAGATAACATTCCTTCTTGCATACGAGCACCACCAGAGGCAGCAAAACAAATCATTGGCTGTTTGGTTTCAATCGCACGCTCTGCTGCTTGTACAAATCGATCACCAACTACAGTACCCATCGAACCGCCCATGAAATCAAATTCAAATGCACAAGCGATTAATGATAAACCTTTGATTTGCCCTTCCATCACCACGAGTGCTTCAGTTTCGCCAGTTTTCTCTTGTGCTTCTTTCATACGCACAGGATAAGCTTTGCTATCGACAAACTTGAGTGGGTCTTTTGCAACAAACTCTTGACCTAATTCTTTTGCGGTTTGATCAAAGAACCAATTTAAGCGGTCACGTGCTTTCATTTTTAAATGCTCATCACATTGAGGACAAACATAAGCATTGAAAGACATCGCCGTACGAGTCACCAGAGCATGACATTCTGGACATTCAATCGTAGGCTCAGTAAACGTCGCTTTTAACGATTGCTGTTGATCAGGGATTTGAATACCTGGTACTGAACGATCTGTCCAAGGTGTTGCAGGTGCTAAAGTTTTCCCTGATTTAACTTCTTGATTCATACTAACTCATCGAGCGCTGCTCGAAGCTCCTTGACTTTATTGACCGCCTGTTCAACTGCTTGATCAGGAGTTGTCTGTGCAAATGGTTTAACAAAAGCACTACCAACAATGACCGCATCCGCTGCGCTTCCGATTGCTTTTGCAGAGGCTGCATCACTAATACCAAAACCTACACCAACAGGTACATCCGTCATCGACTTGATTTTTTCGATGCGTTGAGCAGCTTCATTCACATCTAAAGTCGCTGCACCTGTTACACCCTTCAAAGACACGTAGTAAATAAAACCACTCGCTTGATTAGCGACATGTTGAATACGTTGATCTGTAGATGTTGGCGCCAACAAGAAGATCTGATCCATATCAAACTTTTTCAAGACAACATCGAGCGCTTGTGCTTCTTCAGGTGGTAAGTCCACCAAAAGAATACCGTCCACACCACAGTCATGAGCAGTTGATACAAATTTTTCATATCCAATGACTTCTACAGGATTCAAATAACCCATCAACACCACTGGTGTATCTGTGTCCTTTTCACGGAATTGCTTGACCATTTCCAATGCATCCAATGTATTTGTACCGGCTGCCAATGCTCGCTCAGCCGCAAGTGCAATCACTGGACCATCGGCCATTGGATCTGAAAATGGTAAGCCAAGTTCAATTACATCCACACCTGCTTCCACCATTTGATGTAACAAAGGAACCGTTACGTGTGGATGAGGGTCACCTGCCATGACATAAGAAACTAGAGCCTTACGCTGTTGAGATTTAAGCTGTGCAAATCGTGTGGCTAAACGTGACATAGGGATGTACTTTCCTTGAATTGTATAGAATTGAGGAGTTGGTTTTGTAAAATACAAGACGGCCCATTGTAACGCTATTTTTTACTCATTGAACAGAGTGTGATGAAAAGCACCAAACACTCTTTTCAGTTAAGTATTCCAAGTGCATATTTATCAATGTTTTGATTTTTTTAACAATGATCAAAAAGCTCGATTTTTTCTGTTTTTTCTAAATCATGAATATTTATATGAACTTATGTTTATTGATTAAAAATGTTTAAAAACAAATAGCTTAGCACTTACATTTTAACTTTTCTGAATTAGCCAAAGCTGTTCTATACTATACATGCTTACTCTTTTATTTCTTATGTTATGACCACAATCTCCCCAGGCAAAGCTTCTCCGCGAGCGCTTGCCCTTCTACCGCTTATTGTGTTTTTAGCCATTTTTTTGGGCAGCGGTATTTATCACACTCTGATTGGCACTGAGTTTGCCTTCTACCAAATTAAAGCCCCGATTGCTGCTATCCCCGCCCTTATTCTTGCGGTATTACTTTATCGTGGCAAATTAAATACAGGTATAGATGAGTTTCTCCGTGGGGCAAGCCATCCTAATCTTATTTTAATGTTTATGGTCTTTATGCTGGCAGGTGCTTTTGCCAGTATTAGTAGTGCCATTGGTAGTGTTGATGCAACAGTACAATTAGGTTTATCTCTCATTCCTTCGGCTTTTGTCCTGCCAATGCTCTTTGTTATTTCAGCGTTTATTGCTACTGCGATGGGCACCTCGATGGGTACTATCGCTGCTTGTGCGCCGATCGCATTTGGCTTCACTCAAGTCACCGATATAAATCCTGTTGTTGCGATTGGCGCTGTGGTTGGAGGAGCCATGTTTGGTGATAACTTGTCGATGATTTCAGATACTACTATCGCCGCAACTCGTAGCCAACGTGTAGAACTAAAAGATAAATTTAAAGTCAATGTATGGATTGCAGTACCAGCAGCACTTTTCACGATTTTGATTTATTTTGTGATGAGTCGTGATACGCAACAAATTTCTTTCAATGACTATAATTTTTGGCTGATTTTGCCTTATTTAGCTGTATTTGCTTTGGCTTTTACCCGATTACATGTGTTGGCTGTACTTATGCTGGGCATTGTTATGTCTGGACTCGTCGGTCTGATTCAAGCCCCCGACTTTAACCTACTTAAATTAAATATTGCGATTTACGATGGCTTTTTGGGCATGTTTGAAGTCGCATTGCTTTCAATGTTACTCGGTGGTATTTCTGCCCTTATGCGAAAAGAAGGTGGCTTAGAGTGGCTAATACAACGCATTTATCAACTTACGCGTTTATTCAAAGTGGGAACGCAAAGAGCTGGTGAAATCGGAATCTGCCTTCTGGTAATCTTGTCTAATTTCTTTGTGGCAAATAATACGGTTGCCATTATTCTATCTGGCGATATGGCACGTGAAGTTGCTAAAGAATATGGTGTTGACCCAAAACGCTCGGCTGCTTTGTTGGATATTTTTTCTTGTGTTGTTCAAGGCTTAATTCCGTTTGGCGCACAATTATTATTGGCGTGTTCAATTGCAAAATTATCGCCAATGGAAATGATCCAAAACGTTTTTTACTGCTGGATCTTAGCGGTGATTGCTATACTCTCCATTGCTTTTAGATATCCCAAAATACAGATGAATCAATTTTAGACTGGCATAAAAATTAAGTCTTTAAAGGTAAGCTACATGCTTACCTTTTTTATTTCCATAATCTAACTTAGATTATGTTGGTGAGTTGGTCGTTGTTTAAGTTGTTTTTTAAACTGCAACAGCGTTATTCCATTATACATTTTAAATGCTCTAGCAAGCGCAGACTGATCTGAGTAACCGAGTTGCACTGCGATATCCGTTAACTCTAGCCCCTGATTTAATAGGCGCTCACATTGTGACATCCGCTCTTGCTCAAGTATGCGTTTAAATGATGTTCCGCGATCTTTTAATTGTCGTTGCAAAGTCCTCACCGACAAACATAATTCTGTCGCAATATCTTCAATCTTTGGCGCTTCGTGACGAATACGCAAATACTCAGCAATAATTAAGTGGAGTTGCCGATCAAGACTCGATTGAACGGGTTTTGATGCAATCGCCTCTTCCGCTTGTTGAACCAACAATTGCATAAGTGAAGGATCTGCTTGTTGGGGTTTTAGCTGCAACCCCTGCGTGCGAATTTGAAACTGATATTCAACTTGGCTGAACTCTACCTGACAACCATAGAACTTTTGATATTCATACAATGGTGCGATAGCTTCATGCGCCATGATCACTTTATACAGTGGAAAGGTATCATGCACTAATATTTGCTTTGCCAATGAAACCATCATGGCATTCGTCAACTCATTGATAAAATTATAGTCATCACAAATAAACGGCCAGCTTAAAATCAGTATTTCACCGTTCTGGTGAATCTGCATGGGAGTAATCTCTTCACCATCAATCACCAAGCGGCTAAATCTTAAAATATAGTTCAGTGCTTCCGCCACCGTCTCACTTCGTGTCGCCATATATCCAAGCACACCAAAATGCTCAGGTTTCACATATTGAGCCATTTCAAAAATATAATTGGCGCGATTCAAATAAACCTGCGTGAGAGAATTAAGCTTTAAGAAAAAAGAATAAGATGATTGCATGGCAATCGGTGCTGCCAAAATCTTATTCAGCGTATCAACATCCTGATTTAATGCAGTCTTTATCTCTTTATCGAGCTGTTTCACTTGAATAAATGTTTGCCATAAATGGAAATATCCATTGGGTATTTGAATATCTTTCACGATGCACTATTCCTTTAGGCAAATTTGACTTTATTCATTTTCATTTGTCGTAAAATGTATAAAAAATGGCAAGTACTGTCAAAACAATCAGACCAATGCCATACATACTTAAACGATCTAAAGCGGATGAATGAAAATAAGATGAACGCATTGGTAAAATATCAGGTCGATCCTGTCGTACGCACGAATCTCAATTTCAAGCTCTCAGAAATTCCTCGTTTTTGGTTTGGTGGAGATCCATTCAAAACCCGTATGTTTGATGCATTGAGTCTAACTTTCCCAGACGGAGAGCGCTACTTCATTGAATCAGTTCGATTATTTAGAGATAAAATCAAAGACCCTGAATTACAAAAACGCGTCGCAGATTTTATTCGACAAGAAGCACAGCATGGAATTGCGCATGACAAGATGAATAAGGTCATGAAAGATCAAGGTATGCCTGTCGATCAATTTATTAAAGTTCTTAACAAAATTTTTAAATTCGAACTGACACGTCGTTCACCTCAATACAATATTGCCATGACTGCTGCAGCCGAACACTTAACTGCATTAATGGCTGATACTTTTTATAGTCAAAAAGCAACCCTTGAAGATGCTCACCCCTATGTGCGCGCGCTTTTAGCATGGCATGCTATCGAAGAGATGGAGCATCGTGATGTGGCTTTTGATGTCATGAAACAAGTCGGTGATGTTCCAGAACTTACTCGACAATTTGCTTTGGCATTTACAACTTTCATGATGCTTGGATTTACAACTTATCGTGCCAATATCATGTTGAAGTATGACGGATTTAGTCGTTTAGACCGTTTCAAAATGACCGTCAAAGGACTTCCATGGTTTATCGGTCGAAATGGCATGTTAACGAGAATGAAAGGTCCATACCTAGATTGGTTTAAAAAAGACTTCCATCCAAGCCAACATCCTGTGATTGCCCAATATGATGTCTGGGTAAAAACATTAGCCGAGACCAATGATCCAATTCAAGCTGGTGAAGCATTCTGGCAAGCAGCTCGATAGTATTTCTATTACTGGCTAAATCATTTTTATTCGGATGATTTAGCCGACATTACTTACAGTTTTAATCTCCTTCTCTCTCTTCTTTTGTCCTGTAGAGATAATGACCTTAATGTGATTTTTTTACATACTTGTTCTTTCTGCATAAGTGATAAAAATAAAATGAATGCAATTACCACATACCATCCAGTGATTCGTAAGCACCTTGATTTCCGACTCAACGAAGTACCACGATTTTGGTTTAACAACGATCCTTTTAAAACACGTGTATTTGATGCTTTGAGTTTGACATTTCCAGATGGAGAACGATATTTCATACAGTGTGTCCGACTATTTCAACCGCATATTCAAGATCCTGTCTTAGCCCAACGTGTGAAAGACTTTATTCAACAAGAAGCGCAACACGGTATTACCCATGACAAAATGAATAAAATTTTAATTGAGCAAGGTATGCCAATTGAAAAATATATTCATCAAGTCAATCAACGTTTCAAACATGCGTTAAAAAGGTATCCTGATCGTTTTAATATTGCGATTACCGCTTCATGCGAACACTTAACCGCTTTAATGGCAACGACCTTTTTCAGTCATAAAAGTACGATGGCCCACGCACATCCTTTTGTCCGTGGTTTATTTGCATGGCATAGTATTGAAGAAATGGAACATCGCGATGTAGCTTATGATGTCATGATCGAGGTAGCGCAGACTTCAAACCTTACACGTTATACCGCCTTGGTTTTAGTTACGCTTATGATGTTTGGATTTACCATGCAAAGAACACATGGACTTCTCAAACAAGATGGCTTTACTCGAATTGAAAGGTTAAAAATGTTTGCTCAAGGCTTGAAATGGTTGCTTGGAAAAGATGGCATTTTAACGGCAAAAAAACGAGAATATTTAGACTGGTTTAAACCTGATTTCCACCCAAACCAACACCCTATTATTCATCAATACCAAGTTTGGGTTGATACGCTCGCTGAAACTCAAGATCCAATTCAAGCAGGTGAAGCTTTTTGGCAAGCTGCGATATAAAAAAGAATGTAAAAAAGTCCGATCAATCGGACTTTTTTGTTGTTATGACGCCATTACCATTTAGCGTAATGTTGCTCTAATAGTCCATACTCTTGATTAAGCTCAATATGCTGACCATCATCTGAAATAATAAAACCCGTAATTTTAGATTGCCACTGACTGAACTGGCTGCCTACCATTCTAAGATTAAGATTTTCATAACGGCGCCAGCCTGTTTCAATGGTCAATTGTAATTTGTCATCCATAGATCGTATGGTCCACATCTGATCATTTTGCATTTCAAAAAGAACATCCGTCAACGCATAAAGGCGCCCATTAATCCACAAACAGTTTTCATTGCCAAAGCTTTCATTCACGCCAGAGGCAAGATTCAAACCCACACGGTTTCCTTGCGCATCCCAAAAATTAGAAGATAGCCAAAACCAAGCCGTTTCAGGTCTTAGAAAACCGCAAGTATCATCAAGCGAAGCAAAAGTTCGTGAGTTAAATTCAATTTTTTCTTTTTGTTTATTAATGAAATACCCTTCAACGGCCAATGTAGTTAGTTTCTGAGTATAGGTCCAACCATTTATACCAGTAGGACTGCACATCGACAAAGGATCTGTTCCAGCACAAAAGATTCGTGCAGACAGTTTTTCTTCACCATGTTTGATCACTTTGATATAACGAACACCATTGGCATGTTGGATATCGAGTTGGATTTTTCCATGTTGAAAATGGCTATGATTAAATAGTGGCTGTTCATCTAGAACCGTACTGTGTGCCAATACATTAATCGCATTCCACTCGACGACTTGTCCGGTGTTATGGTCATAAATATAGATGAAACCATGTCCCGCCCAAGCGATATCGACGATAGCCATCCCAATGCTGTAATGCTCATGTTGGATACTACAAAACTTAAATTTCTTATATTTAAGTTTTTTTCTCCATCCTTTGAGCACTTTGCCATATGGCGTTTTATAAATATATTTTGAGACAGAAATTGCACTTGGCAATTCTGTAAAACGCCCATAGCGCGGTTGACCATTTACTTGAATTAAATCCATTGGGACTCAGCCTAATTTCATTCCATGACAATTATAGACTTTAGTCTAAAGTATTTCATTTACTGTATGAAAACATAGATTAAAGAACCGATACAGATCGGTTCTTTTTTTTCATATATTCAATACTTTGACTACCAGTTCCCTTCACCCAGTGTTTGGCCGATATAATGATACTGTGCCTTGGATCTTGAAAATTTAATTGGGCAAGCCAACTGTTTTTCTACCTCATTTGCATCTTTCCTTAGAGGTACATCTACTGTCCAAGCACGTTGTTGAGCCAAATCTGACGTCAGAGCTTCGTCTAGATTTAACACAGGTTCTACACATACGTCTAATTCAGAAAATGTTTTACGCCATACATCAAAACTTTTTTCCTTGATTTTATTAGCGATGGCAGTCTTGACTGCTTTTCGATCTTCAACATCAAATGAAGTTCCTTTTTCCAATAAGATAGGCAGTTCTAATACAGTTGCCAGACCTGTCATAAATTGAGGTTCTAAACTTCCAATTGAGATATAGCGCCCGTCTTGCGTTTGATAATAGTCATAAAATGTCCCCCCGTTCAGATGTTCATTTTCAGGGTACTGATTCTGCCCACCTGCAAGTACAGCTGCCGCGGCCATATTGTTTAAAGTCACCGCACAATCCGTCATAGAGATATCAATATATTGACCTAAACCACTTCGTTGCCTTTCGATCACGGCTGTTAAAATGCCGATCACTGCGTGTAAAGAACCGCCTGCGACATCTGCAATTTGAATCCCCATTGGTGGTGGTCCATTTTCCTGTCGACCTGAATGTCCAGCAATCCCTGAAAGCGAAACATAATTAATGTCATGTCCCGCTTTATCTTTATAAGAACCTGTTTGCCCATATCCTGTTATTGAACAATAAATCAGACGTGGGTTTATTTCAGATAAAGTTTGATAGTCGAGTCCTAAACGTCGCATCACTTCAGGACGGAACTGCTCAATGACGATATCGTATTCTGAAATTTTTGATTTAATGAGTTCAATACTCTGACTATCTTTTAAATCTAGGGCAATCGACTGCTTATTACGATTCAAATAACTGTGCGCCGTGGCTTGACCATTTGCATAAGGTGGCAACATTCTGACAAGGTCTGGTCGATTTGGTGACTCTATATGGACTACCTCTGCCCCTAGATCTGCTAAGTACAAGGTCGCAAAGGGTCCGGGTAATAATGTGGAAAAATCTAAAACTTTCAATCCCTTTAATGCAGCTGTCATTGTTATTTTCACCAAGAATATGTTGATTTTTCACCCATAATAGAAATATAAAACAAGATTAACAATGTCATGTTCAGCCATTTACCTTGATCATTTCGGCAATTTATGATGTAAAAGAGCAATTACTCTAGTGATAATTGCCAATTAAATTATTTTTTGTGTCATTTAGGTCAAGTAGCAGTGAACATCAAAGAGACTGAAGGATTTAACATGAGTCGCGATACGATAAGTATCCATTTTGTGAATGCAGCCCTGACTGGGGTAAAACGTCTAGGGATGGATGTTGACACTTTACTTTCACATGTCGGCATTGAAGCTGAACTACTCCGCCAACCTAAAGCACGTATTTCTCCTGAGCAGTACACACGCTTTGTTAAAATGCTGTGGATGGTCACCCAAGATGAACACGTTGGTTTTGATATCCAGCCACGTCGCTTAGGGACCTTTGCGATCATGTGTCAATTGATCATACATGCCAAAACTTTAGGTGATGCGCTTGAGTTATCATCACAGTTCTACAAGTTATTTGGTGATGAGTGGTCTGTGACTTTAGAGCGCGATAAGCATGAAGCACGCTTAGTTCCACTCATTCCAAAAACAATGGATCCTGACCATTTCATTACTGAAAGTATGCTCATGATCTGGCATGGTTTGGCATCGTGGCTCATTGAGCGTCGTATCCCGTTAGAGCGTGTACATTTTTCATATCCACGCCCACAACATGCAGATGAATATGATGCGTTATTTTTTGCGCCAGTAATCCAATTTGATTCAGCTCGTACTGAAATCACATTTGCTGCAGACTACTTAGATCTTCCAATTCGCCAAGATGAAAACACCTTGGAAGAGTTTCTAAAAGGTGCTCCAGCGAAACTGTTGGTGAAATTCAAGAATACCAATTCACTCACATCACGTATTCGCGAAGTATTGAAGAGCCAAATTGGTGAAGAAATGCCAACATTAAATGATGTTGCAGCCATGCTCTATTTATCACCACAGACGCTTCGCCGTCGCTTAGCTGCTGAAGGTAAGAGCTATCAAGGTGTAAAAGATGCCTTACGTCGAGACGCTGCAATTCACTTACTGTTAAACCCATCTTTAACTTTAGAAGATGTGGCACAACAAGTCGGCTTTAGTGAAACCAGTACCTTCCACCGAGCATTTAAAAAGTGGACAGGGGTAACACCAGGACTGTATCGTCAATTACATGGTTATCATTAATTTATTCAAACATAAAAAAGTCTGACATTGTTCAGGCTTTTTTTTACATATGGATTTAAGTGCTTATTTAACAAAAATATTCAAGTTGAAATTAAAATATTCGTAATATTTAAAGGAATAATAAGATGACACTTACTGCAATCTTAATCTCAATTTTGATTGGAATAGCAATTTATTTTTACAGTGTAAAATCGCACAGCTCTCGACCTCAAGCTGATATACGGTACACTTATAATATTGTCGGAGAAAATGCATATCAAAAAAATTTACTTAAAATAGCTGGTCAAAAAAAATCTGTATCTAAATTTCATGAATGTACTGCTCATGTTCTATCAGAACCATTTAACCAATACGATCCAAATGCGATCAAAGTTGAAATCAACGGATTAACAGTTGGCTATTTAAGTAAATTAGAAGCTGAAAAACTGAAAGGGCAGATTATCGATAAAAAAGTGCCCGCTGTAATTAACGGTGGTTGGTATGTTGATGAAGATGATGAAGGTTCTTATGGTGTAAAGCTTGCCATATCAAACGCCAAAGATTTGATATAGCAAAATTATAATCAAAGCATTCACAATACAAATTTGTTTTTTAATTCGTCAAAAACTTTTATTTCACAATCTAAAACATTTAATTTTTCAGTGACCAAAAATATCAAACGACTCATCCGTTCTCGTCATTGCACAATCACATAGATCATCTACACTCAAAACACCATAACAATTTCAACCTATAAAAAAGGAACTATTATGAGCGAGGCTTACATCATTGATGCCATTCGCACACCACGCGGAAAAGGAAAAAAAGATGGTTCTTTACATGAAGTAAAACCAATCACATTACTCACAACGCTGTTAAATGAACTTCAAACTCGCCATCAACTCGATACTTCTAAAGTCGATGACATCGTACTGGGTTGTGTAACTCCAATTGGTGATCAAGGCGGTGATATCGCTAAAACTGCTGCAATTGCAGCAGGCTGGAATGATGATGTAGCAGGCGTTCAAATCAACCGTTTTTGTGCTTCAGGACTAGAAGCTGTCAATCTTGCTGCTCAGAAAGTTCGTTCAGGCTGGGAAGATGTTGTCGTTGCAGGTGGTGTAGAGTCAATGTCGCGTATTCCAATGGGCTCCGATGGTGGACCATGGGCACTCGATCCAGAAACAAACCTGAAATCTACCTTTGTTCCACAAGGAATTGGTGCTGATTTAATCGCAACTTTAGATGGCTACTCTCGTGCTGATGTAGATGCTTTTGCTGCAGATTCACAAAAGAAAGCAGCAGCGGCTCAAGCGAATGGTTACTTCAATAAATCAGTTGTACCAGTAAAAGATAAAGCTGGTGTTGTCGTTTTAGATAAAGACGAATTCATCAAACCAACGACTACCGTTGAAGGCTTAGCCAAATTAAATCCAAGCTTTGAAATGATGGGCGGTATGGGATTTGATGCAGTCGCATTACAAAAATATCCAGAAGCTCAGAAGATTAATCACGTTCACCATGCAGGAAACTCTTCAGGCATTGTAGACGGCGCTGCTGTTGTTCTACTTGCATCTGAAAAAGCGATTCAAGAACAAGGCTTAAAACCACGTGCCAAAGTATTAGCAACTGCGCTTGTCGGAACTGATCCAACAATCATGTTAACTGGTCCAGCACCTGCGGCACGCAAAGCTTTGGAAAAAGCTGGCTTAACCATTGATGATATCGATTTATTTGAAGTGAACGAGGCGTTTGCGGCTGTAGTAATGCGCTTTATTAATGAACTCAATGTCGATCCTGCAAAAGTCAATGTAAATGGTGGTGCAATTGCAATGGGTCATCCACTCGGTGCGACAGGTGCCATGATTTTAGGTACGTTGCTCGATGAACTTGAGCGTCAAGGTAAAAAACGTGGCTTGGCTACACTGTGTGTAGGTGGTGGTATGGGTATCGCAACGATCATTGAATTGGTATAAGGAGAAGAATAATGAGTGCAATTCAATTTGAAAAAAATGCTGATGGCATTGTTATTCTCACCTTAGACTCACCTAATCAGTCTGCCAATACCATGAATGCAGATTTCCGAGTTGCTTTGGAAGAGACGGTAACAAAACTGAAAGCCGAATCTGGCATTACAGGTATCATTTTTAAATCTGCAAAGAAAACTTTTTTTGCAGGCGGTGATTTGGATGAGTTGATTCAAGCTCAACCAGAACACGCCACTGAATTCTTTGGCATGATCCAAAAAATGAAAGCGGAATTCCGATATATTGAAACCTTGGGTGTACCTGTTGTTGCTGCATTAAATGGAACAGCTCTCGGTGGTGGTTGGGAAATCGCACTAGGCTGTCATGCTCGTATTGCATTAAATGATCCTAAAGCGAAATTTGGTCTACCTGAAGTTACCTTAGGATTGTTACCAGGTGGCGGTGGTATCGTGCGTATGGTACGACTGCTCGGCTTGCAGAATGCTTTTCCTTTCTTGATGGAAGGTAAACAATTTGGTGTAGAAAAAGCAAAATCTCTAGGCTTAATTCAAGATACGGCTGATTCTGAACAAGAGCTCATGGATAAAGCGATTGCTTGGGTTAAAGCAAATCCAAAATCTCAACAACCATTCGATGTTAAAGGATACAAAATTCCAGGTGGTACGCCATCATCACCTCAAGTGGCTCAAGTCCTTGCGATTGCACCAGCGATGCTGCGTGATAAAACAAAAGGTTGCTATCCAGCTCCTGAAGCCATTATGGCTGCTGCCGTTGAAGGTGCTCAGGTAGATGTTGATACTGCATTAACCATCGAATCTCGCTATTTTACGTATCTGGCAACTGGTCAAGTTGCGAAAAACATGATTGGTACGTTCTGGCATGGACTGAATGCAATCAAATCAGGTGAAAGCCGCCCTAAAGAGCCTGCAAAATGGCAAGCGACGAAAGTAGGTGTTTTAGGCGCTGGAATGATGGGCGCTGGCATTGCCTACTCGACAGCGATTAAGGGGATTCAAGTCGTCCTTAAAGATGTATCGATTGAAAATGCAGAAAAAGGTAAGGCATATAGTCAAAAACTGTTAGATAAACGTGTTTCACAAGGTCGAATGACTGCTGAAAAGCGCGAACAAATTTTATCTCTCATTACCCCTACAGCAAATGCATCCGATCTACAAGGCTGTGATTTAATCATTGAAGCTGTATTCGAAAATCAAGAACTCAAAGCCAAAGTAACTCAAGAAGCTGAGCAATATTTGGTTGACGGCGGTGTGATGGCTTCTAATACATCCACCTTACCGATCACAGGTCTTGCAACAGCAAGCAAAGATGCGAAAAACTTTATTGGACTGCATTTCTTTAGCCCTGTTGATAAAATGCAGTTGGTTGAAATTATTAAAGGTAAAGAGACTTCAGCTGAGACACTAGCTAAAGCCTATGATTATGTTCAACAAATTGGAAAAACACCTATCGTTGTGAATGATAGTCGTGGTTTCTTCACCAGCCGCGTATTTGGTACTTTTGTCAACGAAGGTTTGCGTTTACTGGCTGAGGGAGTACATCCAGCCAAAATTGAAATGGCTGCTTTAAAAGCAGGTATGCCAGTCGGTCCATTAGCAATCCAAGATGAAGTCGCATTAACCTTGTCTGAGCATGTGACCAACGAAACGCGTAAAGCGCTTCAGGCTGAAGGCAAAGATTTACCACACTCCCCTGCTGAAGATGTTTTAAAGCAAATGATCCATGAGTTTGGGCGTAAAGGGAAAGCTGCTGGTGCTGGTTTTTATGAATATCCAGAAGGTGGTAAAAAATACCTTTGGGATGGTTTAAACCATTGGACGAAAGAGGCTGATATTTCTGAGCAAGAAATGATTGATCGCTTCTTGTTTGTGCAATCTTTAGATACCTTACGTTGTCTTGAAGAGGGTGTTTTAGAGTCTGTCATTGATGGAAATATCGGTTCTATTTTTGGCATAGGATTCGCCCCTTGGACTGGCGGCGCTTTACAGTTCCTCAATCAATATGGACTCGCACAAGCGCTTGAGCGCGCGAATCAGCTTGAAGCGAAGTATGGTGAGCGTTTTAAAGCACCTCAACTCCTCAAGGACAAAGTTCAGTCTGGTCAGTCGATTTGATTGATATAAACTAAAAACCTCTCTTCGGAGAGGTTTTTTTCGGTCTTGTCGATAAATATGTGTTATAAAGTAACATATTCTCAGATTCATTTTACCCAACTTGGTATAGCATTATGACTGATCATTCTTCACCAGAAAAATCTCCTTGGGGTTGGAAAGCGCTAATTATCGCGATCATTTTAAGTATTATATTTATGGTGATTTTCTATGTAGCCATTGAAAATGAACCTGACTATATGCCAAGTAAACAACGAACAGAAACCAGTGAACATCATGCATTCAAAGCATCACCTGTGATGTCTGAAGAAGCAGCAGCAAAAATAGAAGCCAACAAAGCTGCTCAAGCTAGTGCAACTGAGCACAATATGACTGAAGAAGAACACGCAGCAATGGGCGAACACAGTCATACACATGATGGTGAATCAGGTTCACATAGTCATTGATATTTGTGATGAAAAAACGGAGCGTTGGCTCCGTTTTTTTATTCAAGCTGCATCGTCATATAAACATGAGGAATACCACAATCTAAGTATTCCTTACCGTGGGGCTCAAACCCTAAACGTTGATAAAATGGTAATGCATGAACTTGAGCAGAAAGATTCAAGGTTGGTCGCTTTTCCCTTTGAGCAAACTCAATTATAAATTTCATGAGCTCAAACCCAACACCTTTTCCTCGATAAGCCTTTATGACTGCTACCCTTCCAATACTATTGTTTTGAAGTAGTCGAGCCGTGGCGATTGCCTCACCTTCATGGAAAACAACGAAATGAATCGATGTCTCATCTTCCATATCCCATTCGTCTTCAGGTGAAATTTGTTGTTCCAGAATAAATACTTGCTCTCGTATCTGCATCGCGTAGCACTTTAATTGCGACCATGAACCTACTTGAACATCGAAGACATTACTCATGTGTTAATTCCCAAAGGTGTGTTAGCACTTTTCACCAATATTTTGTTGCTCCCACTCTCCTTTTAGAAGCAACTCTAATGAGTGCTTTTGAATACCATACATATTTTTTAATGCAATTATTTGATCTAACACTTGCTGATCTGGTGCGTTCAAATCTTTGCGCTTGGTGGCTAAAATCATTTTATTTTTGCTAGTATGTTCCAAAGCCACAAATTCAAAAACTTTAGTCTCGTAACCATAGGCTTTTAACAATAGCGCTCGAATTGTATCTGTCAGCATTTCAGCTTGTTGCCCCTCATGAATACCAAACTGCAACATTGGTTTTAATACAGAGGGACTTTGCATTTGAGGTCTCAACTCTTTGTGGCAGCACGGCGCGCACATAATCATTTGCGCATTCAATCGAATACCGGTATGAATCGCAAAATCAGTTGCTACATCACAGGCATGCAACGCAATCATGACATCGAGTTTTTCAGGCGAGTAAGTTCGTACATCTCCTTGGAAAAAATCTAAATGCTTAAAATCTGATTTACGGGCAACATCTTGACAGAATTGAACCATTTTCTCGTTCAGTTCCACACCTGTAACATAAGGATTATAATCATTTTTTTGTAAGTAGTCATACAGTGCAAAGGTGAGATAACCTTTACCTGAGCCAAAATCGACAACGTTGAGCTGCTGATCAACTTGAATTTGGTTTAATGCGCCTGAGCAAATCTCAACAAATTTATTAATCTGTTTCCACTTACGCGCCATGCTTGGAATAATTTGTTCTTTTTGATCCGTAATACCCAACGGTTGAAGAAAATAACTTTCTTGCTCAACAAAACGGTGTTTTTGACGGTCGTGTGATTTTTCAATGATCTTGGAGACTGAAGCCTTTTTACTTTGAGTTAAGATCGCTTTTTTCTTATTTTTCTTGAGCTGTAACTCGCTGTCCAATGTAAAAAGATTGGCTTGTTTGCATTCACTGACCAATTTACTCACCAACGGATCAGCTTCATCAATTGGAAAATTTTTGGTCACATCTTGAGTTTTAAAGCGATACAGAACATTCAGCATCCATTCATCTTGTAATCGAATCATGCGTAAAGTCATCTTCTCTAAAGCTTCTATCTCGCCCTGATACTGACTCAGAATCATACGATCAAAACGCTGAGAAGCTAATGCTTGATGAAATGCTTCAAGAAATTGTTGCTCTTGCGGTGTGGAGGATGCCGAAACGGTCATAAACAGTGCCAAAAAAAGAAATGCTATTAAATTTTAATGCGTCTTACGCGAAAAGCAAAATTCAATTACGATACAGATGTATAATTAAATGTGTAAGTGAACAATGAAAGCATCTCCTGCTTCGTATGATCCATTAGAAGAAAAAATTAATTTCATCAGTCATGCCATTGGTGCTGTCTTGGCCGTCATCGGTGCCATTTTATTGATTATAAAAGGTGCTGCTTATCCTATGGCACAATGGATCGGGCTTTGGGTCTATGGACTTAGTTTAGTTCTACTCTTTACGGCGTCTAGTCTTTATCATTTTGCGGAAACACCTGAGCGTCGGGGTTGGTTTAAAAAATTGGACCACACGGCTATTTATTATCTCATCGCAGGAACATACACGCCTTTTCTATCTATAGCTTTACCAACGCAAAAAGCTCACTATTTATTAATTGCACTTTGGGTAATTGCGGCGATTGGCACTTTATTTAAATTGGTATTTATTCACCATTTTCAAAAAATATCGCTTTTTGCCTATCTCGCAATGGGATGGTTAGCATTACTTGTGATCGATGATATGCGCACATATTTATCTGATCAAAGTTTAACCTTTCTTATTGTTGGTGGTCTTGCTTACACCATAGGCGCATTGTTTTATGCCTTAAAAAAGGTAAGATACACTCACGCTATCTGGCATATTTTTGTATTGATAGGTGCAGGATCACATTTTCTGTCTATTTATCTTTACGTGCTATAACCACTTTAACTACATCGTCTAGCAACCCTAACACCGTAGAGCAAGCTGGTATTTCGTATTTTTTTAAGAAATTACGCCTTTTTTAAAAAGATTACGCTATTAAATCTAAGTTTTTTATTTTTAGTAAGTGTAAGGTCTCTCATGGCGTCTAATACAGCATCACAACAAGCTCAGCCCGCAAACTCTAAAACTCGGGTATTAACTGCAAGCCTCGTTGGTACAACCATCGAGTTCTTCGATTTTTATATTTACGCAACAGCTGCGGTCATAATTTTCCCCTACTTGTTCTTTCCAACAAGCACAGATCCTATGACAGCAACGATTCAATCATTAGCAACTTTTGCAATCGCATTCATCGCACGTCCTATCGGCGCCGCACTATTCGGTCATTTGGGAGATCGAATCGGTCGTAAAGCAACCTTAGTGGCAGCCTTGCTAACCATGGGACTTTCTACCGTTGCGATTGGTTTACTTCCAACCTATGCGCAAATTGGCATTGTGGCACCCTTACTTTTAGCTTTGTGCCGATTAGGTCAGGGCTTAGGTTTAGGTGGCGAATGGTCAGGTGCAGTTCTACTCGCAACTGAAAATGCGCCAGAAGGCAAACGTGCTTGGTACGGTATGTTCCCTCAACTTGGTGCACCTATCGGCTTCATCCTTGCCACAGGCTCTTTCCTTACGCTTGGGGCATTCATGAGTGAAGAAGCATTCATGTCATGGGGATGGCGTATTCCATTTATTTCAAGTGCCTTATTGGTGATTGTAGGCTTGTGGATTCGCTTAAAGTTGCATGAAACGCCAGCATTCCAAAATGTGCTTGATAAACAAAAAGAAGTGAATGTCCCTTTTGTACAAGTTTTTAAAAAGCATTCAAAAATGCTTGTACTCGGAACGATTGCAGCCATTTGTACTTTCGTAGTTTTTTACTTAACCACTGTATTTGCATTGCAATGGGGTACAAAACAATTAGGTTACTCTCGTGAAGAGTTCCTACAACTTCAGTTGGTTGCAACGCTTTGTTTTGCAGCATTTATTCCCCTTTCTGCAATTTTTGCGGAAAAGTTCGGTCGTAAAACCACTTCGATTGCGGTGTGTGTAATTTCTGCTATTTTTGGTATTTTCTTTGCGGACATGTTGGAGTCAGGAAGCACACTGATTGTGTTCTTATTCTTATGTATTGGTCTTGCGATTATGGGCTTAACCTATGGTCCAATCGGTACGGTACTTTCAGAAATCTTCCCGACATCGGTGCGTTATACTGGTTCAGCGTTAACATTTAACCTTGCTGGTATTTTTGGTGCATCTTTCGCACCTTTGATTGCAACGAAATTAGCAACTGAATATGGTTTGTCTGCAGTAGGCTATTATTTGACGGCTGCATCAATCCTTTCACTGATTGCTTTCCTGATGATTCGCGAAACGAAACATGATGATGTGAATAATCAAATTTGATGCTTTCAGCTAATAAAAAACCGGCTTAAGCCGGTTTTTTTATTAGCTGAGCTCAATGATATCAATCATCGGTGGTACTCTGAATCTGAATGGGACACCTACCATGCCAGTACCTACGGACACATAAACATTGGCATATTTATGCTTATATAAACCACGTTTATGACCCAAGATAGACACTTTTTTCATGATGTAATCTGTCAACCACGGAAGCTCCACTTGTCCCCCATGAGTATGCCCTGACAACATCAACGGATGAGTTGGCAATTTTGGCACCATATCCACCGTATCCGGATTATGTGACAGAATTAACCACGGCTTATCTTGTGGTAAATCAGGCATATCCCGCATGTCAGCCTTACCTGCCCACAAATCCCCCACACCAATCAATCTAAACTCATCAAACTCAACAATCTTACCTTCAATATCCATCACCTGATTTGAAGCTAGCGCATCTTTTAATAATGCCTGAATCGGTGGACCTGGATATTGCTCATCATGATTACCATTCACAGAATAGACAGGCGCTTGAATTTCTCTTAATACTCGGAGCTCTTCTGCCAGCTTATTTTCTGGTTCATAGGTCCAATCACCTGCCACAACCACTAAATCTGGTTGAGCTTGATTAATCTTATTCACGATAATTTTCAGTTGTCTTTCATGCCCAGAAAACAATCCAATATGTAAGTCTGCAATTAATGCCACTTTAATCGGATGTTTAAAGGGTTGCGCCGAACTTAACTTGTAACTCAGGTTATTCACTACTACACGATGTGGCTCAATGAAACGTGCATAAATCAATACACTGCTCAACAAGAAAATAAACACACCTTCATGCAATGAAAATATACCTTGCCAAGTAGCAAAAATACTAAAAAACCACAACGGAACAAGTAAATAAGAAAGATAAAATGCCAAGAGATGAACAAAGGCTTTAAATGGATGTATGGTTTCAGTTCGAGATTGGCTCATCCATGCTTGCGTGACTCCCCAAATAGCGAAGAGCGAGAAAATAATATAGAACGCAGCAAGGATGTTATTTGTTGTCCACATATTCAATCTCTTTCATTAAATCAGACGAATAATCTGAGTGGTTCATTTATCTTTTAAATGGTGCTCTTTATACTTTAGCACATTGAGTTCAAAGAATAGATTATGCAAGCAAATCACATGGAAAAGAATCAATCTCAACAATTGAATCGCCAAAAGAAAACATCTTTTAAAATGCGCTTCATCATGAGTTCATGTTTGATTCTTGCTTTACCCGCATGCTCAACTTTACCCACTCAACAAGCTGTTGCACCTCAATATGCGTATGACATCGACACTCATGACACTTCATTGGCGCAAATTGTCGAACCTTTGAAAATTAAGAATCCTGAATTAACAGGTTTTCATGTTTTATATGATCCAATCGAAGCGATAGCTGCACGTTTTCAATTAATTGAGAAAGCCGAAAAAACACTCGACCTTCAATATTACATTTGGGATAACGACCGTGTAGGTGCATTGGCTCTTTATAAAATCATTCAAGCTGCTGATCGTGGTGTAAAAGTCAGATTGTTAATGGATGACAATAACGCTAAGACGATGGAAAGTATTTATCTCGCGCTGGATCAACATCAAAACATTGACGTAAAGTTATTCAATCCTTATAAATTCCGACGCCTTAGACCCGTTGATATGATTTTGGATCTGAAACGTATCAATCGACGGATGCACAACAAAACGTTTACAGCTGACAATCAAATTACCCTGATTGGCGGCCGAAATATGAGTAATCAATACTACAATGTCAGTGACCGATATCAATTTTCAGATGTTGATGTCATGCTTGTCGGTCATGCAGTAAGTGATATTACACACTCATTTGATGAGTACTGGAATCATGAATATGCCTATCCAGTTAAAAATATTGTCAATCATCAACAATATACATTGCGCTATGAAGGTTTAAAACAGCAACTGCAAGAGCACTTTGATGATGGTGCTGTACGTAGTTATGTTGAAATTACTCGTGAATCTCATGATTTTGATCGTTGGCTCAATCAAGAAATTAAGCTGGATTGGGTGAAAGCAGAAGTCATCAAAGATTCTCCTGAAAAAATCAAAGCGAAAGCTAAGAAAGAAGAACATCTCAACTTTCAACTGGTTGAACGCTTAGAGAAACCAGAAAAAAGTGTCGATATCATTTCCGCTTACTTCGTTCCTGAACGCAAGGGTGAGCAACGCTTAAGTACGATCGCACAAGATGGCGTTAAAGTTCGCGTACTGACCAACTCTTTTAAAGCCAATGATGTTGCGCTTGTACATGCATTTTATGCGAAATATCGTCAGGATTTACTGCAAAACGGCGTAGAGTTATATGAGTTCCTCCCTGCTTTGCCAGAAGAATTCCAAAATAAAAATAATATTGAAATTTCTAAGCAGTCCAAAGTGAGCCTTAAAGGGCTGAGTCGCTCAAGCCTGCATGCAAAAATGATGGCTTTGGATGATAAGCAAGTATTTATCGGATCATTTAATTTTGATCCACGTTCAGCCAATTTAAATACTGAAATTGGCGTCATTTTAAACAGCCAGCCCCTAGCGCAAGCTGTGCATAAAACCATGGATCAGAACCTAAAAAAATATGCCTATAAATTAGTTCTAGATTCACAAAATAATATTAATTGGAAACAAGCGACACCTGAAGGTATTAAAATCTATACCAAAGAACCAAAAATGAAATGGTGGCAAAAAGCAAGCTTGAAAGTTATCTCGTGGTTGCCAATAGAAGGATTCATGTAAAAAGCGGGATCATCATGATCCCTGCTTTTCTTCTACTGATTAAGCTTTGAGTACTTTTTGATGTAATACTTCCAATCCTTCCTGCATTCTGAGTTGCACTTCTCTCGTTAAGCTTTCAACTGTATGTCCAGTAACATCAATCGTGGGCAAAGCTGTTAAATGTGCAACGACTTGAGGCATTTCCAATACTGCTTTGAGATGCGCTGTAAATCCAATATTTCCGATAAAGGGAGCAACCTGATCTAACTCCCCCTCTTGATTGACATAACAGATTAAACAAACTTGCACTGGTTTTTGAGCCTCGATAGCTGCAGCTAAAAGTCTTCCATGCACTTTTTTGACTTTAGTTCCATCAGTCGTGGTTGCTTCTGGAAAAAATAGGACAGGAATATTTTGCTTCAAAAATTCTGTGATTTGCTCTTTAATACGGACCGAATCTCCTGAACCTCGGTTAATGAACAGTGTTCCACCACCCTTGGCAAGTTTCCCAAAAATCGGCCAATTTTCAATTTCTGCTTTTGCTAAGAAAAATACACGCGCACTCGAACCTAATACAGGAATATCTAACCAAGAGATATGATTGCTCACCCATAATGCGGGTTCACGAGGAATGTTGCCATGTACTTGTAAATCGATATTAAAAACTTTGCATAAGCGACGGCAAAAATGTTGTACATAACGAGTATTGTTTGGATTATTCGGATTTTTATACATTTGATGCCTAAAAATTAAATAAAACCCTTCAGTGACAGCAGCAGTACCTGAGATGATTTTTTGGCTATATAGCGCTGTTTTTGAAAATAAATTGAGTTTTTTAGGCTTTAATGTTGTCATAAATTATTTCACTAAATAATAACAGGCGTTATCCACTATAGCTCCATTCTATACTGAGCTCACCAGAGATGCATTGATTATAAAAACCGTATACATAGATTTGAAAATTCAATTTCAATTCAAATACCCAATAAAATATAATTTTTAAATCGAATTTATAGATTTAAAAATTATGCAAACTACAACTCAATCACCATCAAATCAAGTCATTCCCATCTGGTCGGCACTCTTCTCATTGGCATCAATTGTCGGTGGCGTCTTTTTATTTATGCTGGCGTTTATACTTATGTTCAAAACTGCTTTAGGTTAATTTAAATCTATTTCCCTCAATTGTTCAATTTCCTCTACACTAGAGTTTTGATGTGGAGTATTAGCTGAGTGGAAGTTACTGGACAAAATCAAGCAAATGAACGTGCGGTCTTGGTGAGTGTTAATGTCCAAATATTAGAAGATCTTGATCAAGAAGAATTTCGTTTATTGGCCAAATCTGCTGGTGCAGAGATTCTTGAACATATACAAGCTCAACGTATTAAACCTGACCCTAAATTTTTTATTGGTTCGGGTAAAGCTGAAGAAATCGCCGAATTTGTTGCAGCGGTAGAAGCTGATATTGTCATTTTCGATCATTCCCTCACACCATCTCAAGAACGTAATCTCGAGCGTGTTATTCTATGTCGTGTCATCGATCGTACTCGCCTTATCTTAGATATTTTTGCACAACGCGCACGAACACATGAAGGTAAACTACAAGTTGAATTGGCTCAGTTAGACCATCTCGCTTCACGTTTAGTGGGTGGTCGCATGGGCTTAGATGGCCAAAAAGGGGGTATTGGTTTACGTGGTCCAGGTGAAACACAATTAGAAACAGACCGTCGTTTACTCCGCCTCCGCATAAACCAGCTTAAAGACAAACTTGAAAAAGTCCGCCAGACACGAATCCAAGGCCGTGCAGCGCGTCAAAAAGCGTCTATTCCAACAGTGTCTCTAGTCGGTTATACCAACGCAGGAAAATCCACCCTATTTAATATTCTTGCTGAAAGTGATGTGTATGCAGCAGATCAATTGTTCGCAACTCTTGACCCAACTTTAAGAAGATTAAATTGGGATGGCATTGGAACATTGGTCTTGGCTGACACAGTGGGATTCGTTCGCAATCTTGCACACTCCTTAGTAGAGTCATTCAAAGCAACCCTTGAAGAAACACTTGAGGCGACTTTGCTTTTGCATGTTATCGATTCAAATAGTCCAGAAAAGCTTGAGCAAATTGATGCTGTTGAAAAAGTCCTGAAAGAAATTGGGGCTCAGGTGCCAATACTACGCGTATACAATAAAATTGATCAAACGGGTGAAGAGCCTAAAATCATTTATGCTTCTCCCAATTTGCCCGATCGAGTCTATGTTTCAGCACACTCAGGTCAAGGTTTAGATTTACTGCGACAAGCCGTTCAAGAATGTTTAATGGGGCAAATACAACAATTTGAACTCACACTCAGACCTGAATATGGCAAATTACGCAATCAACTGTATGAATTAAATGTGATTCAGTCTGAACATTATGATGATCTAGGTCATTTGATTTTAAATATTCAAATTGCGCCACATAAATTAGAGCAACTTATAAAACAAGCACATTTACCAATTG
Source organism: Acinetobacter sp. ANC_7512 (assembly GCF_056779935.1). NCBI lineage: Bacteria > Pseudomonadati > Pseudomonadota > Gammaproteobacteria > Moraxellales > Moraxellaceae > Acinetobacter > Acinetobacter sp. ANC_7512. The sequence continues at coordinate 36,048 of NZ_JBWYIX010000016.1, forward strand.
ATCAAATTCTTGGTGAGAAGGCGCAACAATTTAAAAGACCTTTAGAAGAGTTTGAAATCAAATCATAAATCAGTTAAAACGTGATAAATAATGTTAAAAGTATAATCATGATGCAGTGGATGAAAACGATAGATTGGCCAGCATGGATTGGCACCATAGTGCTTATTATTGGCTTCCGAGAAGGTTCAGTTTGGCTTATGACTCAATTGAATCATCCCGAACTGGGCAATCTTGTCGGGTTGCTTTCCTTACTACTTGTACTGTTTGCTTGGCGTAGATTTGGCACTCTTCCAACCAGAGTTGTCGATGTAAATAATAAAATCATGAAAGAAAGTGCTTTCGCATTTTTACCAATTAGTGCTGGGGCATTGGTTATGTTGGTTCATATGGGTAAAGAAATTCCTCTTTTTTTACTCGTACTCACGTTAAGTACACTTATTCCACTTTGGGTTTACGCCAAAATGGCAAAACGCTGGTTATAGGAGAGAAATATGCTCGCAATTTTAATCGGCTTTGCTATTACGTTATTCGCCTATTTAATTTCAAAACCCTGTAACCGTGTCGTACCACAGATTCCTGTAATTGTATTCGGGATGTTCTTTGTGATCGTCATCTTACTGATTATTGGTATTCCTTATGATCACTACATGAAAGATGTCAATCCGATTTTTGATCATTTATTAGGATACGTCACAGTGGCTCTCGCGATCCCACTTGCAGCGATGCGTTATGACGATTTACCACTCAAAGGCATTTTAGGAATATTAGTGTTTGCTAGTGTCAGTGCTGTCGCATTGCCTATGGGCTTAGCGTATCTACTGCATATGGCAGATTCGACCATTATGGCTTTCGCTACACGTGCAGTGACAACACCAATCGCAATTAATATTGCGACCTTACTCCATGCACCAATTAGCTTAGCCATTTTAATCGTTATTTTATCTGGTGTGATTGGCGCAGCTTTTTCACCACTCATACTACGTCATATTAATGATGAGCGTGCCTCAGGCTTAGCACTCGGTTTAGCAGCCCATGCGATTGGGACAGCTCAAGCTTGGCAACGAGGCAGTGTAGCTGGTCGTTATGCTGCATTTGGTATGGCGGTAAATGCAACGTTTACAGCCGTTTGGCTCCCTACTTTTATTCACTTTTTAAAAGCGACCTCTTGATATACCCACAACTGAAAATAAAAAAGCCACTGATGAGTGGCTTTTTTATTAGACGAAAATGACCAAAAGTAGATTCTATGCAAACATAGGATTATCAACAGCAAACATTTGCTGATCTTCAAGACGATACGCCATTAATTGATTGCCCCAGACACAACCACCGTCAACATTCTGAATATGCTCAGATATTGTTTTGCCCTGTAAGGCAGCCCAATGTCCAAAAATGACTTGATGAGTTTGAGCAGCTTTTGACTCATATTCAAACCATGGCTGATAGCCAGCTGGCATCGGCTCATCTAAAGCATCTTTAAAACTAAATTCGAGTCGTCCCTCTGGATCAGTCAAACGCATACGGGTTAGATAATTAACAATACATCGTAAGCGCTCATGTCCTGTTAAATCATCTGACCATAATGTAGGTTCTTTACCATACATTTCTTTCAAAAATGCATCCAGAACATCAAAATCATCATGCGCAATAACCGTTTCAACCTCTTGAGCAAACTGTTTCACTTGCTCTACTGTCCAAATATGTGGAATACCCGCATGTGTAATGACAATATTTTCATTTGGACATAAACATAAGGGTTGTTTGCGTAACCAGTCGATTAAATCATCACTGTCAATCGCATCAATCACATCACGAGTATTGTCTTTCTCTTTAATCTCTTTAATGCCCCTTGCGCCCGCTAACAAGGTCAGATCATGATTACCCAAGACTGTCGCAGCAACGCCACGATCGACCAGTTTCTTGATAAAACGTAAAGCGCCAATCGAGTTCTCACCACGTGCGACTAAATCACCCGCAAACCATAAAAAATCCTGATCAGGATCAAATTTGATTTCCTTGAGTAACATTTTCAAAGCTTCAAAACAGCCCTGAACATCACCAATCACGTAATTATATCGAATGTTTTCACCAGCCATTTATGCATCTACCATTTGATCTGCAAGTGCAACAAATTGAGCAAGTGTTAATGTTTCTGGACGCGCCATTGGATCAACACCAGCTTTTTCAAATCCTTCCTCTTGCAACATGCCTTTTAAACTGTTGCGAAGTGTCTTACGGCGTTGTGTAAATACATGGGAGACCAAACGTGCCAAGGCTTTTTCATTCTTCGCCACTATTGGTTTTACATCATACGGCTCTAAGCGAAATACCGCAGAAGTTACTTTGGGTGGTGGGTTGAACGAACCAGGTGGCACTTCAAACAAGAATGTCGGTTTACAGTAGTACTGAATCATGACTGATAAACGACCATATTCTTTGGTATTTGGTGATGCCGTAATACGATCGACCACTTCTTTTTGCAACATGAAGTGCATGTCTTTAACCTTGTCACCAAACTCTAAGAGATGAAATAACAAAGGCGTAGAAATGTTATAAGGTAAGTTACCGACAACACGCAACGGACGACCATCAAACAATTCAGTGAAGTCGTAGCGTAAAGCATCAGTTTCCACAATAGTTAAACGTTCAGGATGCGGTACACGACCCGGTAATCCAGCTGCTAAATCACGGTCTAATTCAATGACAGTCAAAGCATCACATTCACCAATTAAAGGCGATGTTAAAGCAGCAAGACCTGGACCAATTTCAACAATATTGTCACCAGTACGCGGGTTCACCGAACGCACAATTTTGGCAATGACACGTTGGTCATGTAAGAAGTTTTGACCAAAACGCTTACGCGTGTGATGCCCTTCATCTTTCGGGTTTAAGGCATTAATCTGATACATAAGGATTTCCAACGTGTAATTAAGACAAGATCACTGACGCGCTAAATCGAGCGCTAAGTCCACAGCCACATGTAAGCTCGAGCTTTTCGCAAGTCCAGTACCTGCGAGGGAGAGTGCTGTGCCATGATCGACAGAGGTGCGAATAAACGGCAAGCCCAAAGTAATATTAATGGCTTCACCAAATCCTTGCGATTTTAACACAGGTAATCCCTGATCGTGATACATGGCTAAAACTGCATCGGCATCTTTTAAATTTTCTGGTGTAAATAAGGTATCTGCAGGCAGACATAAACTCATGTCTATCCCTTGCGCACGATAGCGTTCAAGTACAGGATTAATCACTTCGATCTCCTCCACTCCTAAATAACCATCTTCACCTGCATGAGGATTTAAACCGCACACCAAAATTTTGGGAGATTCGATTTTAAATTTTGATCTTAAATCATGAATTAGAATGTCGATGACCTGATGCAAGCGCTCAGCTGTAATCGCATCCGCAACCGCACGAAGGGGTAAGTGCGTGGTTGCAAGTGCAACACGTAAGGTTTTGGTTGCCAGCATCATGACCACGCGTAATACACCAGCAAACTCTTGGTAAAACTCAGTGTGACCACTGAAATGAATACCTGCCTCATTGATCACTGACTTTTGTACAGGTGCTGTCGCCACGCCAACGCTTTTACCTGACATCGCATAGTCTGCAGAACGGCGGAGTTGCTCTAAGACATAACTCGCATTTTGAGCATTTAACTCACCCAGTACTACACTTTCATTTAAAGGAATATGTTCCACATAAAGCTGACCCACTTTTGACGATGTTTGTTGCCCTTGATACTCAATCACTTCAACTTCAAGATGAAGTTTTTCTGCACGTTGCTTGAGCATTTGTATATCAGCAAGCACGACGAGTGGACGCTCATCCAAACGTTGCGCAAGGCTTAAACAGATATCAGGACCAATTCCAGCAGGCTCACCGCTGGTGACATACAAAGGAAGCATAACGATCATCATTCAAGGATTTTTATTATTTTAATACAGATCGAATGTACGATGTTCAACAATACCAAAATGGTAAAATCTTAGCCCTCTGATTTTTTTAATCGTTCTTTTAAGTCTTTTAGCGCCAATCCATACGAAATCTTGCATCTAATAGACCAAAAGCATGAGCGACTTCGGATACACATACAATCACGATGACGAAGAACAAACCCAACAAAAGAATGCGTCCAATCGTTGAACGCGCTGAATAAAATGCTGAATCTTTAATGCACAAGAAACCAAAGCCACCGATTAAATAGATGATCCAAGGGAAAATCATAAAATGTGCATACATTGAATATATAAGAATGACACTTAAAACATCGATTCCATAAATAGCGCCAAACACCATGCTAACACTAAATATATTCCGAGAAAAATGAATAAAAATCCGGTCAAAAATTTCGTCACCTTGCTCACTTTGATTTGATCATGGCGTGAAGATAAATCTGAATGACGAACAGGAGGAGAGAAACGATCATTATTATTTTGTGAACTCATCAAAACTCCGAGCTATTATTATGATTATTTCCTCATTACAAACGAAATTGATTAAATAAACCGCTATACTTTTCAATCTAAATTAAATAGAATATGCCCCTCGAAATCTTAATATTTTGATTGTGGTTCTAGTGTTTTTCCGCTAGAATTCGCTCTCCTTTTTGTTTGGACAGATTCCACCGTCCAAACCAACTATAATAGGTAGTGGTTAATGAAAACTCTCAGCGCTAAGCCAGCTGAAGTTCAACACGACTGGTACGTTGTTGATGCTTCTGGCAAAACTTTAGGTCGTCTTGCGACTGAAATCGCACGTCGTTTACGCGGTAAGCACAAAACTTCTTATACTCCTCACGTTGACACTGGTGATTACATCGTAATTATCAATGCTGAGCAAGTTCAAGTAACTGGTAATAAGTCACTTGATAAGAAATACTATCGCCACACTGGTTTCCCTGGTGGTATCCGTGAAACTAACTTTGAAAAATTAGTTGCTCACAAGCCAGAAGAAATCTTCCAACGCGCTGTAAAAGGCATGTTGCCAAAAGGTCCTCTTGGTTATGCTATGATCAAGAAAATGAAAGTGTATGCTGGTGCTGAGCATCCTCACACAGCTCAACAGCCACAAGTTTTGGACATCTAAGGGATACAGCACATGGCTACTAACTATGGTACAGGTCGCCGTAAGACCGCAACTGCACGTGTTTTCCTATCTGCTGGTACTGGTAAACTCGTTATTAACAACCGTTCTTTAGAACAATACTTCGGTCGTGAAACTGCTCGTATGGTTGTACGTCAACCACTAGAGCTTTTAGATGCTACTGAGAAATATGACCTTTACATCACTGTTGCTGGTGGTGGTATCGGTGGTCAAGCTGGCGCAATCCGTCACGGTATTACTCGTGCATTGATCGCTGCTGACGAAACTTTAAAACCTGCTCTTCGTCAAGCTGGTTTCGTTACTCGTGATGCTCGTGAAGTTGAACGTAAGAAACTTGGTTTACGTAAAGCTCGTAAACGTCCACAATTCTCTAAACGTTAATTCGTTTTCCGAATTCGGACAAAAAAACCTTGGCTTATGCCAAGGTTTTTTTTCATCTTTATATTTTCCCTCACTCATGAAAATCAGTCGTACACGATACTTTAAAATGAATATTAAACGCTGATATCAATAAAAAGACGCTAGTTTTTATTGCTCTATTTTGACTGACTTAAACAAATATATGCTTAATCATCTATCCCAATTTGAGGATTGTTAACTTTTTACAACTTTATTAAAAAATACTTTCATGCAGTTTTTTAAATTAAAGGGATAAAAATGTTAAATAGGGAAATATGTTTATCATTCGCCGTAGCCGCTACAATATTAGGTACATCCAATATTGCACAAGCAAATAACTCACAATCGATAGATGCTTTAGCCGTGTGTTGGCAATCCAATACGGGTAAGCATGTTTGTGATGGACCCATACAAAGATTAATGTCTTCATATGAAAACATAAATAAAGCATTAGAGTTAGTTGGATGCTCAGATGGATATCCTGTACAAAATAACAGTCTGGTACATCGATCTTTAGGTCAAAAATTCTCAATGGTTTACAAGTGTGGCTATAAACTTAGACCTGGCGACACAAGTGCATTAACTAACAATCGCGACGTCCGTCAATGGTGGAGTGGAATCATACATTAGTGCACAAGGCCGATTTAAAGATCGGCTTTTTATATCGCTTTGGATAAAAAGCTAAAGATTAAATTTCAACAATACAAGGATAGAAATTTAAAAAACCACGTTACAGACATAAATACGATTCAATATGAAATTCAAGTGTTTTAATAGGCATCGCTCATTAAACGATGATTTTAGCGTGCTTTTTTAGTATCCTTATCTATTCATTAATACTTTGATTGGAATATGTCAGTCGAAACTACCCCATTACAAGGCATCACCATTTATAGTCATGCAGATGACTTTCGATCGCATTGGATTCGCTTCTTACTGGCAGAAAAACAAATTAAACACAATTTATTTATTGTCGACGAAGACAACGAGGATCTTGCGAGTTTAAACCCATACAATCAACTCCCAATGATGATTGAAAATGAGTTAAAACTTTTCAATACATCCATCATTTCTGAATATTTAGATGATCGCTATCGTCAGAATAAGTTATATGCAGATGCTCCTGCTCCACGTGCAGAACAACGCCAATATATATGGCGTTTTGAAAATGACTGGTTAAAACTTGCAGATGATATGTTGCGCCACCCAGACACACTTGATGTTGACGCACAAAAGGCAGCTCAAAAAAAGTTAAAAGATACGCTTATCTCGCTGACACCTTTGTTTCAGCACTATCCTTATTTCATGTCTGAACAATTTACAATTTTAGATTGCATGTTGGCACCGATTTTTATACGGTTAAGAACGATGGGTATTGAGCTTCCAAAGCAACAATGCCGCCCGTTTTATTTATATTGCCAGCGTGTTTTCAGTCGTCCAGCCTTCATTAAGTCCATGACGGTTCAGGAAAAAAATCGTTATAGTCCTGAATTAAAATCCGCTTAAAAAAGCAAAAGAGTGAGTCACATGTCTGATCAAGAAATCAAATTAAGTCCAACTCGCCCGTATTTAGCACGTGCGATTTATGAATGGATTTGCGATAACAATCTCACCCCATATCTACTGGTAGATGCCACACAGCCTTATACCGATGTACCTACACAGTTCGTTCAAGACGATCAGATTGTTTTAAATATCGTGCCACATGCTGTGCATCAACTACACATGAGCAATGAAGCGATTACCTTTTCTGCACGTTTTGGTGGTGTTTCCAAAGATATTTATGTGCCAATCAATGCTGTACTCGGGTTATATGCAAAAGAAAATGGTCAAGGATTATTCTTTGATCCTGATGAATATGCCAATGCACAAACGGATGAAAATCCGATAGAATCTAAACAGCAACAAAATCAAGAAAATGAAGCACCAAAGAAAAAACCGAGTTTAAGAATTTTGGATTAAAAACTTACAGGAGAGTTGAATGGCTTTTGATTTAGTACAATATTTTGTTGAGCAGACCAAAATTCAAAAGCCTCAGCTGTTGAAACAGTATCCAGCTGAACAACGGCATGAATATCTCAATGAATTAAATATCTTAGCTTTAGGTAAACTCATCAGCCTATGGCGTAAAGACGAAAAAAAAATATACCAAGAAATTCATGCCGCTGACCAACTTTATATTCAAGAAGTCGCACGGCATTTGACGACATCTCAACATAATCAGTCTAAGCTGTCTCATCAAGAACTTGAAACTGCGACATCAGAGATTTTAACCTTACAGCTTAATGAACTTAAACAACTTGATGTAACAGGTCATTATCAACTACAAGGCATGAATGAATTACTTCAGGGTCAAGTTGAACATCTCTCTGGTAAAGCAAAAGATTGGGTTTGGCTAACAAATAACCTAAATGAGTTGATTGGTTCTCAACCTGTCATTCAAGAAGAGATATCATTAGACCAAACGATGAAGGAGTTTCATGACATGGTCAATCAAGTTCAACATGATCACCACGATGTTGCTGAGCCAGAAGTAGTGGCTACACCAACTTGGGCAAAAGTTTTAGAACCTGTAGTTGCGATTGCAATTCTTTGGGTGCTTTACTGTGCCGTACAAACAGTATTTGCATAAATCCGGTCATAAAAAAAGCCATCTTTAGATGGCTTTTTTTATTGCTTATTCAGCATCAACCTCAATATTCATCAAGATTTGACGTTTTTTCACTTGCTGACCAACTTGTCCTACGATTTCACCCACAACACCGTCGACATCTGACTTAATTTGCTGTTGGATTTTCATCGCTTCAAGAATCAATAATGTTTGCCCTTTAGTTACACGTTCTCCAGGTTGAGCACTGACATTTATAATTGCACCATCCATTGGGGCACGAATTTTACCATCCCCTGCCACATCGGCAGTCTCAGGTGGTAAATAGGTAATATTTTCCACCATGACGTTGCCATTCGCGCGATCTAAATAAACAAAATTACCATCAAGAACATAGTCAATTCGACGTCGAATTCCATTAATGCTATAAATCAATTGCTGTGTATTTTGCGCTACAACCTCAATCGACTGGCTTTCACCACAGGTTTCAACACTCACTGAACGACCATCACGATGCACAATGAGATCTAACTTTTGATCATCATATCGAAGTTTCAGTGGTAATGCTGAAGAAACTCCTGTGTTCCAATCTGTTTGCGCAGATGCATTTATCAACAACGCTGCAATCAATGCTAAGCTTTCTAAATTTAGACTCTGTTTATTCAAACTCACATCACTTTGGAAATGCTGTTGAATAAAACCAGTGTTCACATCACCCTCCACCACAAGTGGATGACGTAATAAGTTAACTAAAAATTCCTTATTACTGTTTACACCTAACAGTACAGAATCATTTACAGCACGTGCAAGTAAACGAATCGCATCGGTACGTGTTTTGCCATGTACGATGATTTTAGCCACCATTGGATCGTAGAATGGGCTAACTTCATCAGTTGGCATCATACCATGATCGATACGTACGCCTTCTAAATCCGAAGGTTGCCAACGTAATACTTTGCCTGTTTGTGGTAAGAAGTCTTGGCGTGGGTCTTCTGCATATAAACGCACTTCAATGGCATGACCATTCATAGTCAATTCTTCTTGCTTGAGCGGTAATGTTTCACCGTTTGCCACACGAAGCTGCCATTCCACAAGATCAAGACCTGTAATCATCTCTGTTACAGGATGCTCTACTTGCAAACGTGTGTTCATTTCTAAGAAATAAAACTCACCTGATTGATCTAGTAAGAATTCAACCGTACCTGCACCCACATAGTTACAAGCTTTGGCTGCGGCAACTGCGGCATCACCCATGGCTTGACGTGTTTCTTGTGTCAATACTGGACATGGTGCTTCTTCAACCACTTTTTGGTGACGACGTTGAATCGAGCAATCACGTTCAAATAAATACACGTAGTTGCCATGTGTATCACCAAAGACTTGGATTTCTACATGGCGAGGTGCAATCACTGCTTTCTCGATAATCAGCTCACCCGAACCGAACGCATTTTCTGCTTCAGAACGGGCAGTTTTTAACGCTTCAAGCAAATCAGCTTCTTGATGTACAAGACGCATACCACGTCCACCACCACCTGCTGATGCTTTCACCATCAATGGGAAACCTACTTTTTTCGCTTGATCTGCTAAAAAGTCGATGTCTTGTTGGTCGCCCTCATAACCCGGTACACATGGTACGCCTGCTTCAATCATGGCGATTTTAGACAAACGCTTGCTACCCATGAGCTCAATCGCACCTGCTGGCGGACCAATAAAGGTAATACCATTTTCTGCACATGCTGCGGCAAAATCTGTATTTTCAGATAAGAAACCATAGCCCGGATGCACAGCATCTGCGCCCGTTTTCTTACACGCTTCGATAATATTTGGAATCGATAAATAAGATTCTGATACTTTTGAAGGGCCAATATAAACCGCTTCATCTGCGACTTGTACGTGACGCGCATTTTTGTCGGCATCAGAATACACAGCAACGGTTTCGTAACCTAAGGCTTTTGCTGTACGCATCACACGAGCAGCAATTTCACCACGGTTTGCAACTAATACTTTTGTAAACGCCATAGTTCCACCAATTTTTTAGGCTCCTCTGATCTTGAGGAGCGTATCCTTTTTAATTCACATTCATACAGGCGTTGGAATGTGGTTTATTCTGCCCAGCTTGGTTGGCGTTTTTGGATAAACGCCATTGTGCCTTCCATTCCTTCTGCACTTGCCACTGCATCTGCAAATTGACGTGCTGCATCATCAAGTAACGGCCCCAATTCTTCTTTGGTGGTACGATGTAATAATGCTTTGGTTGCACGCGATGCCAATGGCGCACAGCGTTTAATTTGGGTAATGGTTTCTTCAAGTGCTGATGCAAGTTCAACTTCATCTGCAACCACTTGATGCACAATCCCCACCTCTAAAGCGGTTTGACCCTTAAAGCGCATACCTAATAATGCTAAGCGACGTGCTTGTGTTAAGCCCACACGTGTCACTACAAACGGTGCGATTTGTGCAGGTAAAATTCCTAGACCTGTTTCTGGTAAGCCAAATTGTGCTTCTGCATGCGCAATAGCCACATCAGAGACACATGCCAAACCAAAACCACCACCGAGTACAGCACCTTCAAGTACAGCCACAACAGTTTGTGGTACTTGATCCACTTGCTCAATCAGTGCACCAAAGGTACGGTTAAATTCGGTATATGGTGTGTTATTGCCCACTTCCATTGCTTTAGCACGGATCGCTGCCATATCTTTGATATTACCACCTGCACAGAAGTGACCGCCTTTACCACGCAAAATTACTGCGCGTACAGACACATCATCTTTGATCGCAGCAAATACCGCTTGCATCGATTGCACCATCTTTAGACTCATCGCATTACGGCTTTCAGGATGGTTTAACCATAAGGTTAAAATGCCACCGTCTTGCTCTAGGATGATGCTGCCATCAACTTCTAAATTGGCAATTGAACTTGATAATGTCATCTCAGATCTCCTGCTTATTTTTTCTTACCAGGAAGGATGTCCATCATCTTACAGATAATGCCAAGCATGATTTCATCCGCACCACCGCCAATCGAAACTAAACGACCATCACGGTAGAATTGTGCTGCTGGGTTGTCTGCCATAAAGCCGTTACCACCCCAGAACTGTAAGCAACTATCTGCAACTTCTCGCGTTAAACGACCTGCTTTCAGTTTTGCCATAGATGCCATTTGCGTTACATTTTCACCTTCAATGTGAAGTTCACAAGCACGATAGGTTAATGCTTTCAGTGCTTCGATCTCAGTCATGAGTTCAGCAAAACGGAAATGGATATATTGGTTGTCAATTAACGGCTGACCAAATGTCGTACGCTCTTTCGTGTACTGAATTGTTTTTTCAATACATTGCAACATACCGCCCATAGCATTTGCAGCACCCCACATACGCTCTTCTTGGAACTGAAGCATTTGCATCATAAAGCCCATGCCTTCTTGACCCACTAAGTTACGTTGTGGCACACGTACGTTGTCAAAGAACACTTGTGCAGTGGTACTAGAACGCATACCTAACTTGTCTAATGGCTCAGAGAATGTAATCCCTGGTGTATTCGCAGGAACAACAATCATTGACTTGTTAAAGTGTGGTTTACCATCAGATGTATTCGCTAACAAACAGAAGAAGTCTGCTTGTAGAGAGTTTGTGATCCACATTTTATGACCATTGATGATGTAGTCATCACCATCTTTAGTTGCTGTGGTTTTTAGTGCTGCAACGTCAGATCCTGCTTGGACTTCAGATACCGCAATCGCTGCAACTTTTTCACCTGCAACTGCTGGCGTTAAAAACTCATCACGTAATTCTTTGCTACCAAAACGTGCAATTGCAGGGGTTGCCATGTCAGTTTGTACACCCATTGCAAGTGCAACACCACCCACGTTGATACGACCTAACTCTTCTGCAACCACCAAGTTATAAGAGTAATCGAGTGCCAAACCACCGTTTTCTTCAGGTTTACAAATACCTAATAAACCCAAATCACCCATTTTTTTGAATACTTCGTGGATTGGGAAACGACCTGCTTTTTCCCATTCTGCTGTATATGGGTTAATTTCGTTTTCTACAAATTGACGTGTCGTACGGCGTAGCGCTTCATGTTCTTCAGTAAATTTCATTTTTATGTCCTTTAATTTCAATATTTGTTTTTAATCTCCCCTTGCCCCTCTTTGAAAAAGAGGGGTAAAGTCCCTCCCTTTTTTAAAGGGAGGTTAGGAGAAATTGATTAGAATCTTGGTACACCAAAACGTGTTGGATTTAGTTCACGTGCTTGTGATTCATTAATCGTTTGCAATAAGAAAATCAGCAATTTACGTGTATCACGAGGGTCGATAATGCCATCATCATGCAACATTGCAGTATTAAATAGCGCCGTAGATTGTGACTCTAATTTCATTGCTGTTGATTGCTCTAAGAAGTCCAACATTTGCTCATTGGGCTCCATGCCAGATTCACGCTGTTTTGCTTCTGCAACAATACGAAGAACTTTACCAGCTTGCGCACCACCCATTACCGCAACACGAGAGTTCGGCCATGAGAAGATAAATTGTGGGCCAAGTGGACGACCACACATCGCATAGTTACCTGCACCGTATGAACCATGTGCAATGATCGAAATCTTCGGCACTGTACAATTCGCAACAGCTTGGATCAGTTTAGAACCATGTTTAATGATGCCGTTTTGTTCTGCATCTGTACCCACCATAAAACCTGTGGTGTTATGCAGGAATAAAATTGGGCGTTTGGTTTGTTCACATAATTGAATAAACTGCGCTGCTTTTGCTGCACCTTGTGGCGTAATTGGGCCATTATTAGTAATGATGCCTAAGTGCATACCACCGACTTTTGACCAACCACACACTGTATGTGAGTCATATTCGTTTTTGAACTCGAAGAAATCAGAATCATCAACAATACGTGCAATGATTTCTTTCATATCCAAAGGTTGTTTTGGATCTGAAGGAATGATGCCAAGCAATTCTTCTGCCGAGTAACGTGGCTCTTTATATTCTGGTGTTTCAAGCTTAACTTGCTCTTTCCAGTTTAAATGCTTAAAGATTTCACGTGCGATACGGATACCATCAGCATCATTTTCTGCTAAGTATTCTGCTGTACCTGCCACTTGTGCATGCATTTCTGCACCACCCAATTCTTCAGCAGTTGCCACTTCCCCTGTTGCTGCCAATAACAATGGCGGTCCTGCAAGCAACATTTCAGTTTGCTTACGTACAGTAATCACATAATCAGAAAGACCCGGTTGGTATGCACCACCTGCTGTTGCGTTACCATGGACTACAGAAACTTGTGGAATCCCTTTTGCAGATAAACGTGCTTGGTTGGCAAATGTTGTACCACCGGCAGTAAATACTTCTGCTGCGTAGTTTAAGTTTGCACCACCACTTTCTGCCAAAGTAATGATTGGTAATTTTTGCTCTAACGCAATTTGGTGTAAACGAAGGCTTTTGTGTACACCCATTGGGGCAATCGTACCGCCTTTGATCGCACTGTTATTGGCAGCCACCATACAACGTGTACCATTTACAAAACCAATCCCTGCAATGATCCCGCCACCTGCTTCTGAACCATCTTTATCATCATGCATCTTGTAACCCACAAGACCACACAACTCTACAAATGGAGAATCTGCATCGAGCAACATACGTACACGCTCATGCGGTAAAATCTTTCCTTTTTTATCAAACTTAGGCTTAGCTTTATAAGAACGATCTAGCGCACTTTTTTGAATCGCTCGAATCTCTTCGATTTGCTCGAGCAATTTCGCTTTATTCTGTTCAAATACTTCGCTTCCTACTGCAACTTCGGACTGAATCACTGCCATTCCGTTTCCTCCTTGTTCCTTATAATCACGATTAATTCTTTTCGTCTTTTTTCTTTAGTACATCTGGAATAAATGCACGGTGGAAGCCGTTATAAGACTCACTATTTTCTGCAGATGATAATGGGAATACGCGTGTACCTTGTGAAGCCGCACCATCAATACGTACTGTCATCCCTGAAACAAAGTTAGCAGCGTCAGATAATAGATAAACAATCGCCGAAGATACTTCCGACTCTGTTCCCATACGTTGTAAAGGCACATTGCTAGAAAGGTTAGGGATAATGAATTCTGCGACAGGGCCTGAATAGGTATCCATCCCTGATGAGATAATCCAACCCGGTGCCACACAGTTTACCCGCACACCTGATTTACCCCATTCCACCGCAGCCGTTTTGGTCAGGTTATCAACACCTGAACGTGCTGCACCTGAGTGCCCCATACCTGGCATACCGCCCCACATATCTGCTGCCATATTGACGATGGCTCCACCATTTTTTGCCATCCACTGGTTATAGGCTTCACGCATAAGATAGAAGGTCGAATGTAAGTTATTACGGATGACAGCATCAAAACCATTGGCAGAAATACTTTCTAATGTTGATGGGAACTGACCACCTGCATTATTGACTAAACCATCGATGCGACCGAACTTTTCGATCACCTCCGCAATCATGTTTTTCACTTGTACTTCTTCGCGGTTATCACACACGATGCCATGTGCGTGACCACCGTCTTCAGTGATTTCAGCAATCACATTTTCAAGTTTTTCGATCTTACGACCTGTAATCACCACTTGCGCACCAAGTGATGCAAGCTCATGCGCCGTACAACGACCAATGCCCGAGCCACCACCTGTGACAATCACGACTTTGCCAGCAAATGCATCATTTCTAAATATCGACTGATAACCCATTACTTACACTTCCATATCTAAATCAATTGTTTTTTTTATTTTGCTTGGGCATCAGATGATGCCCGTACGCTGGCTTACAATAAATTTGCAGGAACTTTTACCGGTATATCTAATAATTGTTGTGCAAATGCTTTGCCTTGTGGATCAATACGTAAGCTCGCAACACCACCACCACCAAGCGCATCAATTAACAAGAAGTTAAGTGCATTTAAGCCCGGCAATTCATAGCGACGTACTTCGCCACCATTACCACCTTCAAACACATGCTTCATATATTCCGCAACATTCGCTTCAGTTAAAGATGCACGAATCCAAGGTAAAAATTCTGGTTTGCGTGCAAGTACACCGATGTTGCTGTAGTTACCTTTATCACCACTACGTGCATGTGCAACTTGTACTAAAGGCACTTCAACTTCATTACCTGTTAAAGTTGCCACTTCACCTGCTGGAATGGTTGGGATTTCTTGTGGTGCTTCACCATGCGGAACATCAACTTTATGACGCTCGCCATTGATATCCACTTCGATATTTAATTTCGATTTTTCTACCAAGAACGAGAATAATTTAATTACTGGAGATGGTTTTGGACGCCCCCCCACAATCCCTGTTAATGCAGGTGCCATACCTGTAGAAGCTTGTGCAATTTCAGAAGCAAAGAACATACATGCTTCTTTAAACATATGTTTAACTGCAATTTTCACCACAACTTCACGTGGATTTTGCACACGTCGGTTTGCACCATAGGTTGTTTCCGTACCTAAAATCTCAATAGATTTTTCAGTAAATGGTGGAATTGAACGAAGCGCCATTACACGCTCAACTTTATTTAAAATTGCATTAGAAACGGCATAAGCTTTTTCTTCTGCATCTTGGCCTGCAAGTAAGAAGCTCACTAGAACACGGTTACCATCAGGATAGGTCGTGCTTACCTTGTAGTGCTGTGTCGGTGCTTTACCTTTTGCACCTGTAACCAATACACGGTGCTCGCCTACTTGCTCAAGTTTTACTTGGCTAAAGTCAGCAGTTACATCAGGCAATAAATAAGCTTGTGGATGACCAATTTCATACACAATTTGCTCGCCCACAGTACCTGTAGAAACTAAACCACCTGTACCATTTGGTTTAGTGACGATAAATGATGAATCTGCTTTCACTTCAACAATTGGGAAGCCCATGTTGTCAAAGCCTTCAACCAAACGCCAATCTGTGAAGTTACCGCCAGTACACTGTGCACCACACTCAATCACGTGACCTGCAAGCGCCGCTTGTGCCAATTTGTCGTAATCGCTTAAATCCCATTTGTATTCGTGCAATAAAGGCCCAATCACCACAGCCGAATCCACCACTCGACCTGTGATCACAATGTCTGCACCTAAATCCAGAGCATCACGAATCCCTACAGCACCCAAATAAGCATTACTACTTGCGACATGTGGAGGAAGATCCTCACCATTAAACATTTCTTTTATATTTTGTTTTTGAAGTTCAACGTGCTGATCCATTAAATCATCACCAAGTACCACCGCAACTTTCAAATCTAAACCAGCATTTTTGATCACTTCTTGAAGTGCATCACGGCATGCCAATGGATTTACACCGCCAGCATTACTTACAACTTTGATTTTCTTGTCCGCAATTTTTTTGATGAGCGGTGTCATAACACGACTAACAAAGTCCAATGCATATCCATGAGAAGGATCTTTCATTTTGGCTTTTGCCATGATAGACATGGTGATTTCTGAAAGATAATCAAATACTAAATAGTTAATATCCGACATGTGTACCAATTGAAATGCAGCTGTGTTGGTATCTCCCCAGAAACCTGAAGCACAGCCAATTTTTACAATTTTTTGTTCGTCCTGAATATTTGTCATAACCATCTCATTATTCTGTTTAGAATTTGAGCTTAATCTACCAAGCA
Organism: Acinetobacter sp. ANC_7512; assembly: GCF_056779935.1. Lineage (NCBI taxonomy): Bacteria > Pseudomonadati > Pseudomonadota > Gammaproteobacteria > Moraxellales > Moraxellaceae > Acinetobacter > Acinetobacter sp. ANC_7512. The sequence continues at coordinate 52,821 of NZ_JBWYIX010000016.1, forward strand.
AGCGCTTGGTTTGTAAAGTGCAAAATGTTATTATTATTTGCAAATCTGCTTATTGCGCTAAAATTTGCATGGAAGCAACGCGTTTAGAAAACAAAATAGGATAAAATAACAAGATGATCGCGACCTCTATTGACCAAATTCAACCAATAGCCTGCTTTGACGATACACCACGTGGTCGTTTACTTTTGGGGGCAGCTTATTTATTCCATAAACAAGGTTATGCCAAAACCACTGTTCGTGAACTCGCTCAGTTTATTGGTATCCAATCTGGAAGTTTATTTCATCATTTCAAAACCAAAGACGATATTTTGGCACATGTGATGGAACAAACCATCATTTACAATCACGCTTGCCTTGAAAGTGCCATATCCACTTCAGACCATCCAGAGCAACAACTCAAGGCTCTGATTAAAGCTGAACTCGATGCGATCTCTGGGGATACAGGTTCCGCTATGGCTGTATTGGTCTATGAATGGTTTTCACTTTCTGAGGAAAATCAGAAGAAACTATTAAAATTAAGAAATGATTATGAAGGGATATGGCTGAGTGTCATCAAGGTATTACATGACAAAGGCAAAATTAAGCACGATCCTTTTATCTGGCGAAGACTGATTGGTGGTTCAATCGCTTGGACCGTAACTTGGTACAATCCAGAAGGGAAAATGTCACTTGATGAGTTAACCAATATCGTCTGGGATATGGCAATGAATGCTTAACTTTATATCTGATCAATTAAAAAAGGTGGCTTAATCCACCTTTTTATTTCTTTTAGAAGCCCAGCTGTCGGCTTGCCAAATCTTTCATAATTTCCTCAGCTCCACCGCCTATCATATTCACTTTAACTTCGCGATATATACGTTCAGATTTCATGCCACGCATAAAGCCCATGCCACCTAGTGTTTGAACGGCTGCATCAGCACAGAATTGCATAGTTTGCGTTGCTACGTTTTTGAGCATACAAATTTGTGCAATCATTTCATTCCCTTGAAGTTCAGGACGACCCATTTTATATGCCGTATCTTCAAGTAAAGCGCGAGTCGTTTGTAAACGTGTTGCCATATCTACCAATTTATGACGAACAACTTGATGATCTACCAAGCGTTTACCAAAAGTACGTCGCTGTTGAGCCCAATCTAGAGCTTCTTCATAACAAACTTTTGCATAACCATAACTACTCGCAGCCAAGAAAAAACGTTCCATATTGAAGTTATTCATGATAACAAAGAAACCCATATTCTCAGGACCAATCAAATTTCTTGCAGGCACTTTAACTTCATCGAAGTGTAGATGAGCGGTATCAGAAGCCCACCATCCCATTTTATCTAACTTCGTTTTTGTAATACCTGGTGTATGGGCATCAATCAGTAGCATTGAGATACCATTGGGTCCTTTTCCTTCAGGATCAGTTCGAACGGCAACGGTATAGTAATCAGCGCGAATACCAGAAGTAATAAAGGTTTTTTCGCCACTGACTACATAGTAATCACCTTCTTTTACTGCTTTTGTTTTAAGTGCTGCAACATCAGACCCCCCTCCCGGTTCTGTTATTGCTAATGCCGAAATCTTCTCACCTGATAAGATTTGTGGCAAAACCTCTGCTTTCACCTCTTCACTTGCAAAGCTATTGATTGGCGGTGCACCGATCATATGTGAAAGTAATGAAGCGATTAAACCTCCTGATGCAGCCTTTGCCAACTCCACACACCCCAATAAAGTATAGAATGCATCTGTATCAGGGATACCACCGTATTTTTCATCAAAACCTGATGCCATCAATCCAACTTCTGCAGCTTTTTTGTAGAGTTCTCGTGGAAAAGATTCGGCTTCATCCCACTCATTTACATAGGGAATAATTTCTTTTTCTACAAATTTTTTTACTGCATCTGCAAATGCAAAGTGTTCATCTGTGTAATAGATCGGATTGTATTGCATCAACTATGTCCCTGAAATTATTTAAATCCTTATAGGCATACTGACATTTATTGTTTTTTTTTTAATTGCAAGAATCATCAATCTTTTGGCATAAATTAACTGAATGGAGCTTCTTATTTAATTACAAGGTTTTAATTATTTTCAAATTCAATTTATATATATAAAAAAACACCCCCTTCTATTGAAGGGGGTGTTTAGAATAATGAGCTGGCGATGACTTACTCTCACATGGGTAACCCCACACTACCATCAGCGCTAAGAGGTTTCACTTCT
>NZ_JBWYIX010000017.1:0-47668 GCF_056779935.1 Acinetobacter sp. ANC_7512
GAGTAAGTCATCGCCAGCTCATTATTCTAAACACCCCCTTCAATAGAAGGGGGTGTTTTTTTATATATATAAATTGAATTTGAAAATAATTTGAGTAGATATCGCGAAATTTTTGGATTCATTCTGATGTTTAGTGTACTGCTGAAATCTTCTCTAAAAAGTATTTTGTTCTTTCATGTCGTTCTTGTGGCTTATTAAAGAAGTCATCAGTCGGGCAATCTTCTAGAATTTTACCTTGATCCATAAATATCACTCGATCTGAAACTTTTTTTGCAAATCCCATTTCATGGGTAACACACATCATCGTCATGCCTTCTTTTGCAAGTTGGCTCATGACTTCAAGCACTTCACCGACCATTTCAGGATCTAAAGCGGAAGTGGGTTCATCAAAAAGCATACAGACTGGGTCCATACAAAGACCACGTGCAATCGCGACACGTTGTTGTTGACCACCTGATAATTGTCCTGGAAATTTATCTTTGTGTGCTGTCAAACCGACTCGATCCAAATATTGTAAAGCCTTTATTTTAGCTTCCTCAGTTGAGCGATTAAGTACTTTGATTTGTCCTATTGTTAGGTTATCTAACACAGTCATATGAGGAAAAAGTTCAAAATGTTGAAATACCATACCTACTCTAGATCTGAATTTTGCTAGATTCGTTTTAGAGTCTTTTAAAGCGGTACCATCAACGATAATATTTCCTTGTTGAAAAGGTTCTAAAGCATTCACTGTCTTAATAAGTGTAGATTTACCTGAGCCAGATGGACCGCATACAACGACAACTTCACCTTTGTTGATAGTGGTTGAGCATTCGCTAAGTACCTGAAAATCTCCATACCATTTGGATACATCTTGAATTTCAATCATTGGCATTTTGATTCTCCTTATCGAATAATGGCTATTTTTTGATGTAAGCGTTTAACTAGTCGCGAAAGTGCAAATGAAATGACAAAATAGACGACAGCAACAACTAGATAGAAAACGGCTTTGGTTTCCGAACCATAGGTATTAGCTAAAGTATTTGCATTGCCTAAGAAATCTGGTGCACTGATGACATAAACTAAAGAAACATCTTGAAAAAGAACAATGGATTGCGTCAATATCACGGGTAACATATTTCTAAAAGCTTGGGGTAAAACTACGTATGACATTGTCTGGCGATAATTAAACCCCAAGGCATAACCTGCATTCACTTGTCCTTTAGAAACTGATTGAATGCCAGAACGGACAATTTCTGAAAAAAAGGCAGCCTCAAAAATAGCGAAGGTTACTACACTTGAAAATAAAGGTCCCCAATAGGTGTGATATTGGAAATCGAAAAACTTAGGAAGTAAAAAGTAAAAGATAAAAATAACTTGAATGAGGGGAACACCTCGAAAAAAGTCGACATAAAATTTTGCAAATCCACTGGCAATTTTATTATTCGATAGACGCATCATCGCGATTGGTGTACCAAGAAGAATCCCACCAATAATTGAAAGAATGGTTACTGTAACTGTGAATTTAAAACCAGCGATCAAACTTGCAACAACATCGGGATGAGTTAGAACACTGAAGTCCATTTTATTTACCTCCCGAACCTAGACCTGGTACCGCCATCCGTTTCTCAATCCATGCCATTAGGTATTTAATTGAATAAGTGATGATGAGATAAACAGGTGTTGAAAGAATTAAAATGACCACGTCTTGAGAGGTTTCTTCTCGCATTGTTTTGGTATATGCAAAAAAATTCAAAACACTTAAGGCAAAAAGTACGGCTGAATTTTTAAATACATTCATTGCTTCTGATGTCAGTGTTGGCCAAACGATTCGATAAGCCACTGGCAGAATGACATAACGATAACTTTGGTTTAAATTTAAACCGATCGCATAAGCTGCATTTTTTTGACCTTGTGAAACGGTATTAATACCTGCTCGAACCTGCTCAGCAATCCTTGCAGCGGTATATAGACCCAGCGCAAATACACCAATAATTGCTGGATTATTATTTAAAATATTTTGCCACCATCCGCCAGAAACCATTTCACCACTTCCAGTACTCATACTCAATGGTAGAAGTTGAGGGAAAACGAATGCCCAGAAAAATAATTGAACAATTAAGGGTATATTTCTGAATAACTCTACATAACAAGTCCCAATGAATGAAAGTAACTTATTGGGTAATGTACGCATAATGCCAATAAGTGAACCAAGTATAAATGCGATGAAAAAGGCAATGACAGCAGTCCAGATCATGGTCCAAATACCTGATCCAAGTATCTGTAACCAAGTCGGTGCATCAGCAACAGCTGAATAACTTGAACCTCCAATCGCACTACAGATAGATTCAGCCCAATCTTTTTTATCAACGCCATATTCGTTGGATGCCAAGCAAAAAGACGTCCAATTTAAAGAACCAACAGCCATTGAAATTCCCTGCAATGGTTACGAGAAAAAAGGGCTTAAGTGTTTCTATTTAAGCCCTCATAATTTTTGTTATTTAATCCCTGCATCATTCGGAGACGCTTTTAATTTTTTAAATGAGCTACTCATAGGCATGTTTAGATTGATATTGCGTGGTGGAATAGGTGATAAGAACCATTTTTTATAAAGGGTATCCATTTGACCATTTTTCCACATTCCAGTTACCACACGATCTGCAATCGCTTTAAACTTGGCATCCCCTTTAGGCAGCATAATTCCGTAAGGTTCTGACGAAAGGACTGGACCTACAATTTTAAAATCTTGAGGTTTTGATGATTTGGCAATGAGCCCTGCAAGAATATTGTCATCCATAACAAATGCAGCTGCACGTCCCGAAGCGACCATTGCAAAAGAATCAGCATGATCTTTACCATAGACATTGGTAACTTTTATTTTTTCTCCTCGTGCACCCATTTTAATATATTTATCCGAGGTTGTTCCTTGCGTTGTGGCAACGGCTTTACCATTTAAATCACCTAAATCTTTGAAAGGCGCTGAAGCTTTGACTGCCATACGTACTTCAGTGGCAAAGTAATTTGTAGAGAAGTTGACTTGCTGTTGTCGCTGGACAGAGTTGGTTGTCGTCCCGCATTCCATATCAATGTTTCCAGCGAGCATTTCAGGAATTCGCGTGGAAGAAGTAACGGCTTTATATTCAACTTTTAAGTTGGGGAGTTTTAAGTCTTTTTTTAATTCGTTAGCTACGTTATTACAGATATCGATGGCATATCCCATAGGTTTACCACCCACGATATATGAGATTGGATCAGAAGATTCACGATACCCGATGATCACTTTTCCATTTTTTTTGATTTTCGCAATCGTGTCAGTGGCATTGGCTTGACTCATTGTTCCGCCAGCGATGATGAAGCCTAATGCGCTGAGAAGGACTTTACCAGATAGACTTTTCATCAAGAAATCTCCATGTCTTGTAGTGCATCGTTCTTATAATTTTGACAGTTCTCAAATTTGGTTGAAATCTATTCAAAATAAACTATTAATTATTTTTATACTTTCTATGAGAATAAGTAAAGAATAAAAAATACTCGAAATTCAAATGAATTTAGATTTTTTGATCAACGCGAAATAAATCATGAGCTTATAACACCTTGATCATGAGTAAGTGGTTTATTTTTAATCAACCATAACTGCAGATAACGCTAAAAAATTATTTTTTTTTAAATTTAAACTTGAGTGCTCATATTTTTTTGAATATTAATTAAAAAAAAGTGATTGAATTATAATGTATTTTATCCTTATTTTTTATTAATGATTAAGACTAATTGATTAACATAACACTTGAAACTTATGTTATAAGAATTGTAGGCATGATTATTGCTTGAATAATAACGATGTTAGGGGGTAATGATTTATGAAATTAGCGTTAGGACTAAAAGTATCCAATTCTTTGTCTTTGACACCCCAGCTCCAACAAGCGATCCGACTTTTACAATTATCCAGCTTAGAGTTGGAGCAAGAAGTTCAATTGCAGTTGGATAGTAACCCCTTACTTGAAAAGGTGGATGATGATTCTCCAATGCAAAGTTTGGAGGACTTGAATCAGGAAAATTCTGCTAGTGATCTTACTCGAGAATTAAATGCAGATCATTTGCCAAATGATTTACCTGTAGATACAGATTGGGATGATGTCTATACCCATCAATCATCATCAATGGAATTACCAGAATATGAAGAACGTGAGGATAATCGATCAATTCAAAATACACTGAAAGATCATATTTTAGAGCAAGTTAATCTCCTAAATTTCTCCCAAACTGATCTTTTGATCGCTTATTGCATCGTAGATGGTTTGGATGAAAAAGGCTTTTTAGATGAGAGCGTTGAAGAAATTCACCACGCAGTGCTGACTTTACTCGCACAGATGGATATTGAAGAAGATGTTGAGATTGATGAAATTTTAGTGGTGTTGAAACATATTCAAAGACTAGAGCCGATTGGCGTTGGTTCACGCAATCTTGTGGAATGCTTATATGTTCAGCTTCAAGTTTTGCCTAATACCTTACCATGCCGTAATGACGCGTTATTGTTATTGCAGCATTATGAATTATTGATTGCCAATGACCTAAATAAATTACTGAAGCAAACAGGTTTTAAACTTGAACAGTTAAAAGCAGCGATACAACTTTTAAAATCATTACAACCCTATCCAGGGTTAATGTTTGAAAATAAAGAATCTGAATATCAAGTGCCTGATGTTGTGGTGGCAAAGAAAAATGACAGTTGGCATGTGCACTTAAATCCAGATATTTTGCCAAAATTACGTATCAACCCTTATTACGCAAATATGATTCGTCGAGCTGATCAAAGTGCAGATAATCAATACTTACGCAATCAAATGCTTGATGCTAAAAATTTTATTAAAAGTGTAGATGAGCGCCATAAAACGCTTTTAAAAGTAGCAACATGTATTGTTCAGCATCAACGAGATTTTTTAGAGTTGGGTGCTGAAGGAATGAAACCTTTGGTGTTGAGAGATGTGGCGGAGGAGGTTGAGTTACATGAATCAACAGTATCTCGTGTAACGACCAATAAATATTTGCTTACTCCGAGAGGGTTGTTTGAACTTAAATATTTTTTCTCAAGCCATGTTGGAACAACGTCAGGTGGTGAAGCGTCTTCAACTGCGATCCGAGCAAAAATTAAAAAGTTGATTGCTGAAGAGAACCCAAGAAAACCATTATCTGATAATAGTTTAGCTAAGTTGTTAAATGAGGATGGTATCGATGTTGCACGTCGTACAGTCGCAAAATATCGTGAATCGTTACATATTCCTGCATCATCCGATCGAAAAGTCTTGATCTGAAATTTGAAGTGTGATTATTCTAGAGGTTCATTATGACGAAATAATGAATCTCTTTTTTTTAGTTACACGAGGTTTAGCCAGCATGATTTCATGACTTAAATTTGCAGAATAATTCTATGTTGAATGTTCTGTCATGCAATCACATGGCTTAACTCAATCAAATCCTTTAGAAGGAGAGGGATAGGATTATGCAAATAACAATTCGTGGACATCATTTAAGTATTACTCCTGCAATAGAAGAGAATATTCGTTGTAAATTCGCCGAAATGACCAAGCACCTTGATCAGGTCAATAGTATGCAGGTGAAACTCACAAAGGATCACCAAGTCGATAAGCGTTCGAAAAAAGGAAGTTCGAATCATATCGCTGAAGCAATCGTGCGTTTACCAGGCGTCGAACTTTTTGCTCAGGCATCTGGCGATGATATGTATGCATCAATTAAAAAATTGACTGAGAAAATAAAAAGACAGTTAATGCGATATCGTAAAATGCAAATGGCTTTTCAGCCGCTGCCTATATGACGGTATGTAGCTGAAAATAAAAAAAGAGGTATATTGCCTCTTTTTTTTATAGATAAATTGTATAGCAGATGAATTCATTGAATGAGTTATAGTAAAATAATCCGTTTTTACACAATCGATCGTCCCATGAGAGGTCTTTGCAATGAATAGTGAACAGCTCACTGAAATCTTAAAAGCTGCTTTCCCTTCTGCTGATGTTGCTGTAAGTGGACAAGGTGGGAAATTTGACCTCCGTATTGTAGATGATCTGTTTGAAGGTAAAAGAACAGTTGCTCGTCAACAAGCAGTTTATGCTCCTCTTAACGAATATATTAAAAGTGGTGCAGTTCACGCTGTAACCATACGCGCAATGACAAAAGAAGAATGGCGCAAAGCTAGTCTTTTCGGAGCTTAAGGAATAAATGGATAAATTTCTAATCACTGGTGGTAAAAGACTAGAAGGCGAAGTTCGCATCTCTGGTGCAAAAAATGCTGCATTGCCACTTTTAGCAGCAATGATTCTTGCTGAAACGCCAATTACGCTCAGAAATGTACCCAAGCTTAAAGATGTTCATACGCTTGTAAAATTAATTGCAGGGCTTGGGATTACCATGAAGTATGAAGGTGATACTGTTGTCGCTGATACTTCAACCCTTGATAATCAATTTGCACCATATGAACTCGTAAAGACTATGCGAGCGTCTATTTTGGTGCTTGGCCCATTGCTGGCGCGCTACGGTAGTGCAAAAGTATCTTTACCTGGTGGTTGTGCTATTGGCTCACGTCCTGTTGACCAGCATTTAAAAGCATTAGAAGCTTTAGGTGCGGAAATTGAAGTCGAAGCAGGCTATGTCAATGCAAAAGTTGATGGTCGCTTAAAAGGCGGTGAAGTTGTTTTCGATATGGTCACTGTAGGTGGGACAGAAAACATCCTCATGGCTGCTGTCTTAGCAGAAGGTGTTACTACCATCCGTAATGCGGCTCGTGAACCTGAAATCACTGATCTTGCACTAATGCTCATAAAAATGGGTGCGAAGATTGAAGGTTTAGATACGGATACATTAATCGTCACTGGCGTAGAAAGTTTGCATGGTTGTGAATACTCAGTTGTTGCTGACCGTATTGAAACAGGATCTTATTTAGCTGCTGCTGCTATTACGGGTGGACGAGTTAAAACGACACATACAGATCCATTGCTGATGGAATCAGTGTTGGATAAATTTGAAGAAATGGGTGCAGAAGTTACGCGCGGTGATGATTGGATCGAACTCGATATGATGGGTAAGCGTCCTAAGGCCGTTAGTTTCCGTACATTGCCTCATCCAGATTTTCCAACAGATATGCAAGCACAATTGATGGCGGTCAATGCAATCGGTCGTGGGTTTGCAACAATTTCAGAAACGATTTTTGAAAACCGTTTTATGCATGTACCTGAATTGTCACGTATGGGCGCTAATATTCAGGTTGAAGGTAATGATGCAGTTGTAACAGGAGTTGAAAAACTTTCAGCTGCACCTGTTATGGCAACAGATTTGCGTGCTTCATTTTCTTTAGTTTTGGCTGCTTTAGCTGCTGAAGGAGAGACTTTAATTGACCGTATTTATCACATTGATCGCGGTTACGAAGATGTTGAAGCAAAATTACAAGGTTTAGGTGCCCAAATTAAGCGAGTGAGCGAGTAAGTTAATGAGCGATATGAGAAACGATGATCCTAATTTTGACGTAATGGGCAATTTTGATCATGGTTTAACCTTAGCATTAAGTAAAGGTCGTATTTTAAAAGAGACATTGCCATTGCTAGAAACAGCAGGGATTAATCTTTTAGAAGACCCAGATAAATCGCGTAAATTAATTTTTCCTACGACGCATAAACATGTTCGAATTTTAATTTTACGTGCATCTGATGTACCAACTTATGTAGAAAATGGTGCGGCTGATATTGGTGTTGCAGGTAAAGATGTACTGATGGAACATGGTGCACAAAATGTCTATGAACCATTAGATCTTAAAATTGCAAACTGTAAGTTAATGACAGCGGGCAAAGTGGGTATGGAGCGTCCGAAAGGTCGTTTGAAGATCGCGACCAAGTACGTGAATTTGACGCGTCAATACTATGCGAGCTTAGGCGAGCAAGTAGATGTGATTAAACTTTACGGTTCGATGGAGCTTGCACCATTGGTTGGTTTGGGTGATTACATTGTCGACGTCGTGGACACAGGTAATACACTTCGCGCAAATGGCTTAGAGCCTCTTGAAGAAATCTGTAAAGTGTCTTCTCGATTGATTGTGAACAAAGCGAGCTTTAAGCGTAAGCAAGCCTTACTTAATCCGATTCTTGCACAGCTTGAAAAAGCAGTGGAAGAACGAGAAAACGCAAAGCAAGTGAAAACTGCTTGAGTTTGTTGATTTTAAGAACCGCCCGAAAGGGCGGTTCTTTTTGGTCAGATTCTATTGTGCAATAATGTAATTTCTAATTTTTTTCTTATATAGTCTATTTTTTTTCATAAAAGACTCACTGTTTATATCAAGCTATTCTAAAACTTCGCGTATGGTTATATTTTGCATAAAATCATTTATGAGTTGCATATATAAATTATTCGTAAATTCGTGGTATTCAATTCTTAACATATTGAGATCTTCATCGTCTGTTAACTCGTATAGTACTAAGGCTTTGGAGGATACATTGGTTACATTATCACCAAGCCTTCGAACACGAGCTAAGTAATCCATAGCTATACAATTTCTAATTGCTAAGTTATTTTCTCTAGAGCGTAAATATCCAGAGATATCAGTAAATAATTTAATATCATCATTAATCGCGATAAGTAATTCTTTAGCCTCATCTGCAAGAACTAGTTTGTTGTGTTGATGTTTCCATGAAAGAAAACCGATAATTGCAACTATTGGCGTCAGTACATAAGCGGTTACAGTTACTATATCTACGATTCCGGTTTTAGTAACGGCACACATCAAAGACTGTCCCTGACAATAGTAAAAGTATTGAAAGAATCCACAAATAGCTAAAACAACGACATATACACCTAAATAATAACCGACATATTTTTCTATTTCTTTCATCTAAAATCCCCCCGAATAAAATCAAATCATGATAAGAACAGAGCTCAATATAAAATTCAATTTAATCAAAAGTTATTTTCAATCATTTCTATTTGGGTTGCTTGAATGAAGATGCCCACAAATCAGTAGAAAACAGGTAAACTAAAGCTTCCCTTTAATTTCATTGTGGATAAATTGATGCGACGTTTATCGACTCAAGATCAAAATTTTAAGCAAGACTTTGCTGACTTGCTCGCTTTTGAAACCGTGAGTGACCCAGAACTTTTAAAAATAGTAGACAAAATCATTGCCGATGTTCGTCAACATGGTGATGCTCATGTTCTCAAACTCACACAACAGTTCGATCGACATCCAGCGCATCAATTTTCAGATTTAGAACTGACACAAGAGCAACTTAAAGCTGCATTTGATAATTTAACGGCTGAAGTTCGAGAAGCTTTAGAGTTGGCTGCAAATCGTGTCCGTGAATTCCATCAGGCACAAAAACAAGATGGTTGGACCTATGTTGATGCTTTGGGTAACACCTTAGGCCAAAAAGTGACGCCGCTTGACCGTGTTGGAATTTATGTGCCAGGTGGTTTAGCTTCATACCCATCATCAGTACTCATGAATGCAGTTCCTGCACACGTCGCAGGAGTGCCTGAAATTATTATGGTTGTGCCTGCACCAAATGGTGATTTAAATCCATTGGTGTTGGCAGCTGCGTATTTGGCAGGTGTCACTCGAGTGTTTACGATTGGTGGTGCGCAAGCGGTTGCAGCATTGGCCTATGGTACTGAAACCATTCCAGCAGTAGATAAAATTACTGGACCGGGCAATCGTTTTGTTGCAGCAGCAAAACGCGCCGTATTTGGTCAGGTAGGTATTGATATGATTGCAGGTCCTTCAGAAATTTTAGTGTATGCTGAAGGGGACAATAATGCAGAATGGCTTGCAATGGATCTTCTGTCTCAAGCAGAGCATGATACTGTTGCTCAAGCTGTATTTATTACGCCAGACGAGCAACTACTTCATGATGTCGCGATTGCAATTGAAGAGCACTTAAAAGCACTTCCTAAAGCAGAAATCGCACGAACTTCTATTGCTAATCGTGGTGCGCTTGTTTTAGTTAAAGACCGTGCCGAAGGTGCAGAATTGATCAACCAAGTTGCCCCTGAACACTTGATGCTATGTTTAGATGAAGCACAAGAAATGGCTGAAGGTATTCGCCATGCAGGTGCTATCTTCATGGGGCGTTATACGCCTGAAGCAATTGGTGATTACTGTGCAGGTCCGAACCATGTATTGCCAACCTCGGGTACGGCACGTTTTTCATCACCACTCGGAGTGTATGATTTCCAAAAGCGTTCAAGCTTAATCATGTGTTCAGAGGATGGCGTGAAAACCTTAGCGAAAACAGCAGATATTCTTGCACAGCAAGAAAACTTAGATGCTCACGCTCGTTCAGCACGATATCGTTATCAGTAATTTAAGCGATAAATTTAGAATGAATATTCCTCTCTGAATCTGTTTTTAAGCATTGCTTGAAATCGAAATGCAAGTGAGGTTAGGTGAAGGTAATTAAAAAATCTCTCCCTAACCTCCTTAGTCAGTGAGGGGAATTTAGAGAATTTAAAAATGAATATTACAGTAGAACAAATGCGTTTTTGGAGTCCCGAAGTACGTGAACTAGAGCCTTATGTGCCTGGTGAACAACCCAAGATCCAAAATCTTTTAAAATTGAATACCAACGAGAACCCGTATCCACCATCTCCAAAAGTTGTAGAAGCGGTACAACAAGTTTTAGCAAATGGCGCGGATGTTTTACGTTTGTATCCTGACCCTGACGCATCGGAATTAAAGCAAGCAATTGCGAAACAGCAACATGTTCCAGTGGGACACGTGTTTGTTGGTAATGGTTCTGATGAGGTTTTAGCTCATATTTTTAAGGCATTTTTTGTTCAAAATTTGCCAATTCTTTATCCAGATATTACCTACAGTTTCTATCCTGTTTATAGCCAATTTTTTGGTGTGAAAACTCAAATTTTGCCTTTAAACGAAAAATTTGAAATTGTTGTGGATGACTATAAGCAACCAAATGGTGGCATCATTATCACCAATCCAAATGCCCCTACCAGTATTGCACTTGGTTTGTCTGCAATTGAGGAAGTACTTCAATCGAACCCAAATTCAGTGGTTGTGATTGATGAAGCATATGTAGACTTTGGTGCTGAATCTGCAGTGGCTCTCGTAGAAAAATATGACAACTTGGTGGTCTGTCAAACAACTTCGAAATCACGTTCGCTTGCGGGATTACGGGTCGGGTTTGCGATTGCACAGCCGCATTTAATTGCAGCGTTAGAAGCGGTAAAAAATAGCTTCAATTCATATCCAATGGACCGTTTTGCGATTGCCGCTGCAGTGGCGTCTTTCGAGGATCAAGCCTATTTCGAAGCGCAAAATGCCAAAGTGATTGCTAGTCGTATAAAGTTAGTTGAGCAACTGAAATCCTTAGGGTTTGATGTGTTGCCTTCTGCCGCAAATTTTATATTTGCAACACTGCCTAGCAAAGATGCAGGTCAGCTTGCAAATGAATTGCGAGAGCGTGGCATTATCGTAAGATATTTTAATAAACCACGTATTAATCAGTATTTGCGTATCACCATTGGTACAGATGAGCAAAATCAACGTTTAGTAGACACCTTGAAGAATGACATTTTAAAAGTGTGAGTGCTGCAAATTTTTGTTGTTGAAAAAGCGACCAGATAGGTCGCTTTTTTATGATTCGTACCATTGATTCATCAGTTTTAGCATGGCTTCAACCTTATCAAAACATTCTTGATATTCTGCATCGCAATCTGAACTGATTGTGACACCACCACCAGCCCAAATAGACACATCTTGCTGATATTTTTGAATCGTTCGGATCAAAATATTCCAAGAACCAGTACCATCAAAATTGAAATAACCAATAGAGCCACAGTATGCACCGCGTGGGGACTCTTCAAGTTCTTCAATAATTTCCATCGCTCGAATTTTGGGTGCCCCCGTTATTGAACCGCCGGGGAGCGCTGCGTGTAAAACATCTAATTGATGAACATCGGATTTTAACGTCGCTTCAATTTCACTGACCATGTGGTGGACTTGATTAAAGCTTTCAATGTTAAATAATTTTGGTGTCTTGACAGTGCCAGTTTCTGCATAAATGCTTAAATCATTTCTGAGAAGGTCAACAATCATTAGATTTTCGGCTTTATCTTTCTCAGAGTTGATGAGTGTTTGTTTTGATTCTTGGTCTTTTTGAGGATCTTTAAAGCGTGGCATGGTGCCTTTGATCGGTTTAGTGATCATTTTTTTATTGGGTCTAAACTCGATAAATAACTCAGGTGAACAGCTCAAAAGTTCAAGGTTATCAATTTTAAGATAAGCAGCATAAGGAGCATTTGTGAGTGCCCAAAAAGGTTTAGCTATACTCAGTAGCTCACCTTCAGCTTGTGCTACAAATTCTTGAGTTAGGTTAATTTGGTAACAATCCCCAGCAACAATGTAATCTTGTACTCGTTGAAATGCAGTTCGATATTGTTGTTTAGTCCAACGTGCTTGCATGGGTGAACTGAGTTGAAATGATGATGGACTAGATTGCTGAAAACAGTCTAATAATCGTGTATAAAGGCACTCGGCATTATGTTCAGTGCTATAGAAAACCCAATCATTATTTTCATAAATCAAATAGCTTTCATACAAGCCAAAAAACAATTGTGGTTGTTTTTTTACCTTGGTGTTGATTTGAAAATTTGCTGCAAAATTATAATCATAGTAACCAATGTAACCGCCTCTGAAATAATGGCTTGCAGAATCTGGAAGTGAATTTTCGCTACATTGAACAAAATCTTTGAGTGAAGAAAATTGGCTTTCATACTGATAATTAAAATCAGAGCAACGCACAAATTGACTGAATCCGCCGTTTATATAAACGCAATATTTTTTTGGCAAAAATCCGATAATCGGTAAATCCTGATTTTCAAGATATACCAATCCTGTCAATGAACCAATTTTTTGCAAAAAATCAGCTTTACTTAGTCCTGAAATTTTTAAGTTTTGTTTAAAAAATGAAGCACTTACCATTTGTGACTTGTTACACTCTTTTCAGAAAATTTGCATCACCCATTTAATACTAGTTCACACTTATGCCATTTATCGGGAATAGGTCGAATTTTCTTAACAGATATTGATCATAAGATAACATAAGGTTAACTTAATACTGCAAAGCGAACTGCTCAAGGATGAAGTTTCAGTCGTTAAATTATAAAAACTTCAGAAACACGGAGAGCAGTCAAAAAAATGAAAAAAATGCTCTTGGGAGAGTACATAATGAAATTATTCACAAAATTGGCTTTAGTTTCTTCAATGGCGGTGAGCGTGAATGCTATGGCGATGCAGGCAATGGATGATGCATCACTCAGCGCAACGACTGGTCAAGATGGTATTACTATTGCCATTGATACAACTGCTGGTATCGAAATCGATAAGTTATATATTCATGATAATGATGGTTTTACAAATAGCGCTTTGACATTCGGTGATACGACCATTAATACAGCTGGCACTGCTGATCCAACAATTGGTGCTGGTGCAATCACGGTTAACGGTTTAACGATTTCAAAGGGTACTGGAAATACTCAAAACTTAGCAACGTTGAAAGTTGATGCCGCAGATGTTGGTGGTCAAGCGGTACTTAATGTTCTTGCTGAAACTGGTGCTTTAGACATCAATGTTGGTTCTATTGGGGTTGCAAGCTCTGGCACTTACAGTTCTGATGACAATGTTCGTGGTGTTGTTGAAGGTTCTGAAAAACAAATTATTACAGGTTTAACATTATCATTGGGTGCAACCAAAGCAAACGTTCAATTAGGTAATGCACCTCAAGGCGCTATGATTGTCGTTGATTCTGAAATCACTGGTGGTTTATCTACAAGCTTAACTATTAATGATACATCTACATCGGGTGGTGGTAGCATTGGAATCGAGGGCTTGAAAGTTACAAGTTCAGGCAGTAAAAACCTGAATGCTGACGCCAAAATTGGTGTAACAAAAGATGGATTATATATCAGCCCAGCTCAATCACCATTGAATGCTTACATCCAAAAAGTTTCTTTAGGTGAAGCTAATAAGAGTATCGGTTCAATCGAAGTTCAAGGTTTGAATTTGGGTAGCACTTCAATCAAAATTTCTGGTCACTAAGTTTTTATACAAAAAACGCGTGTTGATCACGCGTTTTTTAAATTTTGCGAATTTGAAATTAAAAAGTAAAAGTACTGTATTTTTAGGATGAAAAAGGTATTCTGAATATAAGAATAAATGTGAGTGCAAACTCCAACTACAGAATCATAAAGGCAAGTACGCCGAACTAGAACAGTTAACATTATGATAGAAATTACTTTAGGCTCTGCAATTATGTATTTTTTTGCGAGTCATGCTCTCGAAATTAAAGAAAAACCACGCGAAGCAGTTTATTACAGTGAGATTGCAGACTCACGACATCTATCTTATACAAAAAATCACCGTGAACCTGTAGTTATCAAGCCGGCTATCGAAAATCAGTTTAGAGGAATAGTTCGTCAAGCGTATGACTATAGTTGTGGTTCTGCGGCGTTGACGACAGTTCTTAATGGTCACGCTGGTCTAAATTTGACAGAACAACAAACCATGGAGGGATTGTTGCGATTTGGCGAGTATGATCGAATCATTGAGCGTAGAAGCTTTTCATTATTGGATATGAAGCGCTTCGTCACTGCTTTAGGTTATGAAAGTGGGGGGTACCGTGGTGAATTCAAAGACCTGATTAAACAGACACAACCTGCTATTGTTCCAATTCACTATGCAGGTTTTAAGCACTTTGTTGTATACAAAGCATATAAAGATGGAAGGGTTTATGTTGCTGACCCTGCATTAGGAAATATCAGTTTTGATGAAGCACGATTTAAAGAAATTTGGGAAAACAATACCTTATTTTTAGTGAACGTTCCTGAATCTCAACAGAAAGATCTATTGGCATTACAAGAAACAGATTTAAGACATGTCGATGATGCAACAATTAACCGTTACGCCTTAGTTGATGCACAATTTTCGTCAGATTATATGAATAAAATCGCAGATAAAGCCTCAACTATGCGTAAAGTATTAGATCTTGATCCCAAATCTCCAACGTATAATCAACCCATTACAACATATATGCGGCTTTACTATAAACGTAAGTAATTTAAATGCAATTAAATTGAATTGAAACAAAATCCAAATAATGAAGAATTGTGGTAGGAAGTAAAATGAATAATCAATGGACGAAAAGAACGCTACTCGCAATCAGTATTCAAATGATTGTCACAGGCGTCTATGCAGCACCCGAAACAGTTGAAGCTCCATCAGAAGAGAATATTTCTCAAGATACTCAAAATAATACTGAAAATAGTTCGGCGACCGAGCTTGAACAAGAACAATCAAGTTATACGGCAGAATCTACTGAAAATGTTGATGCAACACCTTCTCTTAAGCCAGGTGTTGAAGGGCAGGCTGCAAATGCACTCCAACAAAAAGAAGGTGATGCGACGCAAGAGACTAACTTGCAGGAAGTTTTTTCCTCTAATGAGCGACAATATTCACTGATTAAGCGTGGTGAGTTTTCAACGTTCTATGATCTTGATTATTCGTACTATCGGGATTCACAAATAAATGCTTCGATCGATGAAGGACAGTTGTATCAACTTCGTATTGATGAAGATGCAAATCATACGATTACCAATACCATCACAGCGCAATATGGTTTAAGAGATAACATCACGCTAAACGCTTCAATTCCATTGGTTGCAAAGTCTGATAGTGTCAAAGATACGACCACTGCTGGTTTGGGTGATATTAGTTTAGGGGCGCGTTGGGAGCCATTTCCACTGAAAGAAGGTCGTTTGCCACTTATTTTGTTTGGTAATCTATCGACAAAAACAGGTGATAGCCCCTATGAAATTAATCCTTTGACGGATCTCTCAACAGGTAAGGGGTATTATTCAGTTGGTGTTGGTGCAAGTACAAGAAAATATATTGATCCAGTTGTATTGTTTGCGTCAGTATCAACAAATTATGGTTTTAAAGAATCTGGCTTAAATCAAATCCGAGGGGGAGGAAATACTCAAGGTGAAGGTTTAACTGGGCGTAACCGTGTTTTAGATACTTTTGAACCCGGTGTTACGGCTGGATTCTCGTTCGGGTTTGCATATTCATTTAACTATGATGTCTCCTTGACCATGTCTTATCAGCAATCGATGAACATGGGTACCAAATTCACATATGATACAGGTGAATATTACGAGCCTGCGACTCAGACCAGCTCTATGTTTGCGGTGGCACTCGGTGTACGTGTTAGTCCGAAGACGATTGTCAATGGAACGATAGGTATCGGCTTAACTGAAGACTCTCCAGATGTTTCTCTCGGCCTATCGTTCCCATTAGATATACTTGGCTTTGGTAAGAAAAAAGCAAGCTAAAGGAGTTCGGAAATGAGTCAATTCCGTTTGCATCCTTTAGTTACAGCAATTGTTCTGAGTGGATGTAGTACGCAAGTCTTTGCACACCTTGGGCAGAATTTATCTGTAGATGTACGCTCATTATCAATGGGTAATGCTGTCACTGCAGATCCACCCGGGATTAGTGCAATTCACTTTAACCCTGCGGGTTTAACCAAACTCAAAGGGTTACAAACCGACGTTCAAGGCTTAGTTGCTAATTTTGATATTCAGCGTGAATTTTCCGCGCCATCAGGTTATGACGTCTTTGGATATTCTGATGATCCATTAATCTGTAATGATGCGCTTGATAATCCATCAAACCTCTGTACTGATTTTAAGGATTCTGTGAGAGGTGATGTCGAGTACGCATCCTTATATATTCCTATATTGAAAAAAATGGTGGATTTAGGAGAGGGATGGCCAGTAGCAGCTCCAACTGGAGGAATCTCCTACAACCCACCAGGATCTAAGTTTACTTTCGCTACAGCAGTTTATGCACCAATGGTTGCAGGTTTCGGTGCAGAAGATGGTAATCCGGGTAACTTCATGGGGCAGCAAGTTGCCATGGAGCGTATTACATATTTATCACCATCGATTGCATATCAAGTAAATGATGAACTTTCAATTGGTGCTTCAGTGGGCATGTCTTATCAAGCCATTGCCATGAAAACAGATTTACGTTTTCCAAATGAAATGATTGGTCTTCTTCGGATGGTGGATGAGTCTGTCTGTGCCCCTTTTCGTGGAGGGAATGACAATATTGTCACGAATATTTTATTATTCGGCTTATGTAATACCAATGAGGGCATGAATCCATTTTCAACTTTCGGGAAAATCAATGTTGAAATGGAGCAGAGTTTATCACCAAGCTACAACTTAGGTGTCTTGTGGGAACCCACTGAAGAGTTTGGTTTGGGGCTGGTTTACCAAAGCGGTGCTAAAATGCGCTTGAAGGGTAAATATATTGTAGAAAATGGAAACGCATCCCGAGAATTAATCAAAGGACTAAACTCCTCACCTACGGGGCAAGTTTTGGCAACCATACTTGGTTTTCCAAACTATGTACCTGCGATTGAAACTGGTCTAATGTCTATGGATTTAGAATATCCAGCACATTTCCAAGCGGGGATTAAGTACAAAGTATTCCCGGACTTACAGGTAAATTTCGATGTGGGATGGACTGACTATGCGGCTTGGGATAAGTTTAAATTTGAGTTCGATCGTCAAATTTCTGCTCTGAAGATTGCAAAACTGTTATCTAATGATGTAACAGACTCTTCTTTATCTCTGCCTCTAGGTTTTCAATCTCCATGGAGTTGGGGCGTTGGCGTTGAATATTCTGCCAATGACCGTTTGAAATTCCGTGCTGGTTATGAACCTAGAACAAGTGCGATCCCAGATGGAAAGCGGAATACAATGGTACCGATCAATAATGCACAATTGTTTGGATTGGGTATTGGTTACCGTTTTGATGAAGATACAGATATTGATTTATCAGTCGGGTTCCTTCGTAGCCGCGATAGAATTCCAGCGGGATCAAGTAGCCTAGCCAATCTAGACGCCGTGGATAATTTATTACTTAATCCATATGCAGGCTTAAATGTATCGACAAATACCAAAGTTACGATTTTAGGTATTAATTATAGAACGAGATGGTAATGGACTTAAATCTTGAGCAATTTAAACAAATAAAAACAAGAGTGAGCCAGTCTCTCGGTTGTGTTATATGTGCAGGTTCTTTTTTAGTAAGTCCTACATTGTATGCCCAAGACTTTTACACAATTATAGGTCCAGATGGCAGACCGATTGTCATCGAAAGAGCTGCATCTAGTGCTCAAAAAAACGAATCTATTAAAAATCAAAAATCAGTTCAAAGAGAAAATATTCAGCCAAAAATCATTCAAAAAAAACCAGCAGATGAACCTAAAAAAATACATGTTGAAATCGCTCAGCCGAGTATTAAAGCTCCTACAGCGAGCAAATCAGTTGGGCACAGTCAAAATGACAATGTTGAACAATCAACAGTGAGTGTTGAAAAAAAGACTCAAGATCAAATGACGAAAATTGATCTTGCACAGACTAAAGTCAATACGAAACATGAGCAGTCATTAACAAAAAATAAATCTACACATGATCAAAATTCTAAAGAAAGCCTTCAACGTGTTGAGCAGATTTTAGATAGCAAAAACGCAGGTGGTTCACTGAAAGCTGAAACAGGAAGTCCTGTAACTGTGATTGATGGTGTTGAATACATTGATCATGAATATCTTGAGGATCATGAGTTTAATCTGGAAGGAAGAAAACGGTTTTATGTAGTTCCTGATACGCAGGGTGTAGGTGCAGCTCGTTTTGAAACGATTGAGCGACAAAAAGGGATTACCAAAGCCGTTTTATCTCAGTTCCTACGGCCGACAGAGCCTACAGCGAAAGAAGCAATGGCTTTATCGAGTACGTACATGCGTATTGAAGCAAAAGATCTTGCAGAATCTTTGGAACATACATGTTTTCAAGATAAAAAAATTCAGAAAGCTAAGCGTTTGAAGGGTGCTCAAGGTGAAATTGGTTTATGGCCAGTTGCGCCATTGAAAGAACGTTTTGCTTACGAGGTGGTGGAGTTAGATGAATCAATTGATCAGATTCAAATTCAATCATTTGCTTCATCTCAAAATAACCCAACTTTTTATTGGCCGATTGCAGTATTTTTGGATCAGCAAGGTTGCATTTTAGAGGGAGCGACTGGTTTTAAAAGTACAAATACTCAAGCCAACGTCACGACATACTCTGCACTCGAAGGTATATTAAAAAAACCACCTCAAACACGATATTTATTACTCACCCCTTTAGTCGAATCAATTGATATTCAAAATCAAAAACTCGTGAATACTGGTCAGCTAAAGCTCAAGGCCATCAAATAAAAGAGAACTATAATGAAAAAGTCTAATATTATCCCATTCACGTTTTCCACGCTTTTTTTAGCATTGACTGGATGTGGTGGAGAGAGTGCTAAAATAAATGAAGATCCTAACCGTGGTTCCGTTACAACCTCTAATGGTTGTTTAACCTCAAATGATGCTAATTGTCTGGGATTTGTCTTGGACTATCCTGTAGAGGGACTAAAGTTCGATTGTAGTACTGACAAATTGAATCACTATCGAACTGAACTCGATCCTAATGTTGCGATTGGTTCATGCAAAGTGGGAGACAAAGTTACATTTTATATTCAGGGTGAAGCCAGTGCTCGAAAAATTGAGTTAGGGACGGTCGATCTAGGTTCAATTGTGCCTAAGAAAATGAGCGATGTTTATATTCAGATTGGTGTGCAAGATATGGCTCAAGGGCTAACTGGTAAGCCAATTGAAAATTTTAATATGTCCGATCCTACCTATAATGCAATGGTCGGAATTACACGAATTTTGCAAACATTAGGTGTAGATCAAATCAGTAATGTACCTGGTGATATACAGCAAGTTGTGCTGTCAAAAGACAATTTGGATGGGCTTCAAGTGATCAGCCAAAATATAACGGCCAATGAGTTCAAAAATGGCAGTTATGTTCAGATCCTGAAACCATGGTTAGATGTCGATAAGGTATCAATTGATGATGCGGAAAAAGTAGCACAACAGATCATCAGAATGAGAAGTGTGGGTATTTATCAGGCCAATCACTTACTCTTTATTGGACAAAATACTAATTTCGCAGGGTTTCACGGCTCAAGCCTAAACAATAATCAAGCAATTGCTGATATGAGCGTAATTACTACGCGCGAAGGTTATGCGAGTGGTTATCTCTCACAGTGGAGAGGGAAACCAATTGTTACGGGTAGTAATACTTCAGAAGAGTTAGCACGAGTATTATTAATCAATCAAGTACCACCTGAAAAATTAGATGTCGTTTCTAATTCAAAAGATTGGTTGAATAATATCTCACAAAAAATACAAAAACCTTTAGTTTTTAAAAGTATTGAATCTTCAAATGACAAATTAGAAATCTATAAAGGAACTCTGTTTGGTCAATCCATTATTCCTGGTAATCAGTATGCTTATCAAGGATTCTTAGGCAGCAAGGATACACCTACAAGCACTGAGGTATATGGGGAGTGGCGTCAAGATGTCAATTCTGAGCGCTATACAGGTAAGCTTGATATTCTAAAATACAGTCCAGTGAGCTATTTAGATCGTAAAGTGTTCAAAACACGTAAAAATGTTGAAGCTGGGGATCAAATTATTTTCCCATTATACGCAGATTTAGTGTTTAACTTTAATGATAAAACGATTCCATCACAAACAGTGAGTATCGTCATTGATGAAAATGGAGATATACGAACCAATCGTACTGCATCGAGTTTAAAATCTACCACTTGTCCAAGCATTAAGAATACTTCAACCATGACCGATGAATTGGATGTTCAACAATTCATTATTGGTACGACAGGCACAACATATTCAACTGCAAATGATAAATCTCTGACAATACGTATGATTCTAGCGAATCCAATTTTTGGGAACCTAAATGGGGTCAGAGCTGGACTAAATAACAGACCAGACTTTGGAGTCGATTCTAATAGTGAACTTGTGTCATCTGGAGGCGTACGTTTAAATTTACAAAACTTAATCGTAAATAATGACATAAGAGCGGGTATTAATATCACGAGTTGGGATAATAAGGGCTCTACAGCCGCAGCTGAATGGGTGAATACGCATGCGACATACCAACACACGTACAATTCGATTCCAGAGAATAAACCAACGACTGAACAACTTAATCTAGCAAAGCTTAGAACAGGAACAATTGAAATTGCTTTAACACCTTGTTATCAAATAGGTCGAAAAGCTTAACCAAAAAAACTCCATCTTATGAGATGGAGTTTTTTTTAACCTGTTTGATCAAGTCGAGTACCTAAGGTCTCTAAGTGTGTAGGAAAATGATTCGATTTTCGGTCTTCAAAATAATGACGAAGCGTTCGTTCAACACTTGGGAAAGCTAAACTATCCCATGGAATCTCGTGTTCTTCAAATAAACGACTTTCGATGGTTTCTTCACCAGCTCCAAATTTACCTTCAACAAGGTGAGATTTAAATAATACGTAAATTTGACCAATACGAGGGATATTGTACATACAGTACAATTGCTCAATTTCCACTTCAGCTTCAGCTTCTTCACGAGTTTCACGAGCTGCACCTTGCTCCATTGTCTCGAAGAGTTCCATATATCCTGCTGGTAGCGTCCAAAGACCATAGCGCGGCTCAATCGCTCTACGACATAAGAGTACTTTATCTTCCCAAATCGCTAAGGCTCCACAAATGACCTTTGGATTCACATAGTGAATGGTTTTACAATGCGTACAGACTTGGCGTACTTTATGATCACCTAAAGGAATCTGTTCGGTCGTCGGTTGCCCACAGGCCGTGCAAAAAGGCATATGCTGTCAAGTAAAAATGAGATGATTCAGCATACCCCAAAAAAATAACTTTCGCATCATTTATAGCCTTATGCACAAAATTTCATATATGATGGGATGAGAATAAAAAAGAGAGATCGAGCTATTCAAGATGATGGATCATTCATTAACATTGCAACTGCAACAACACCTTAGGTTTTCTAAACGCATTCAAAAAGCTGATGCTGCAGTATTACTTGCAATCACCAATGAAGATGATCCTAAAATTCTGCTGACGCGTCGCTCTATTTATATGAATAATCATGCGGGTGAAGTGTCATTCCCAGGAGGAAAAAGAGATCCGAACGACACCAGTAATATTGTCGTTGCACTCCGAGAAGCATGGGAAGAAACGGCTTTGAATCCGTTCGATGTAAAGTTGCTAGGTGATCTGCCTTCAGAGCGCTCAAAAGCGGGTGTTTTAGTAAAACCTGTTGTTGGATTGATACCGCCTAATGTGAAGCTTGTCCCACAACCTACAGAAATAGATCGTATTTTTTTTGCTTCAATACGCGAAATGATGGATGCTCGCCCAACACCTTATGAAGTTCGATTGGCTAAGCAATCAATCTATTTTCCAAGTTTAAGAGTTGAGAATGAGGTGATATGGGGTCTTACAGCAAGGATCCTGATTTCGTTGTTTCAGTATGGCTTAAATTATAAAAAAAACTGGCCCTTTTTGCTCAATTCCCCAAGTTTTAAATCTTCAATTTTCAAACAACATTAAAATATTAAATGCATAGGATTGCTGCATATGATGTACAAATTTCAAGACAAAACCCCTTCAACGATGATTCAACCATGGAATGGATGGATTGCAGAAAATGCCACTGTGATTGGCGATGTTGAACTTGGACAAGAGGTGAGTGTTTGGTTTGGTGCGGTAATACGCGGGGATAACTGCAAAATTCGTATTGGTGATTTCAGTAATATTCAAGAAAATGCCGTCTTACACACTGATCCGGGCATTGAATTGAATGTTGGGCAATATGTCACCATTGGTCATCAAGCAATGTTACATGGTTGTACGATTGGAGATAATAGTTTGATTGGTATCAACGCCGTCATATTAAATAATGCTGTAATCGGTAAAAATTGCATTATTGGCGCGAATGCGTTGATTCCAGAAGGTAAAATCATCCCAGATAATTCATTGGTGATGGGCTCTCCTGGCAAAGTAATAAAAACATTAGATGAGTTTGCAGAAGCTAAACTCAAAATGAGTGCGATGCATTATGCGCATCATTTCAAAAATTTCACTCAGCTTGAAAAATTTGAATTTTAAATATAAGTGTTGAGATTGATACGAGCGTTCAATAATCACTAAATCTGAACAGATCTGCTCTCGCAGGAATAATTCGAGTGGAGTATGATTAGCACCATTTTTAACGATTTATAGGGGCATGCATGAAATTGCTTGCATTAGAAACTGCCAATGAGCAGTGCTCAGTTTCGTTAATTGATGAGAATCAAGTACTTTTTTATCAACTAGATGATCGTGCAAAAGCGCAGACCCAATCTATCCTCCCAATGATTGAAGCAGCATTTCAGCAAGCTGAAGTACACGTTTCAGATTTGGATGCGATCGCTTTTAGTCGTGGTCCTGGCTCATTCAGCGGTGTGCGTATTAATGCAGCAGTCACTCAGGCGCTTGCATGGTCACATGACGTGCCTGTGATTCCTGTTTCATCCCTTCAAGCTCTGGCACAGGCTGCTTATCGAATGTATCAACTGACAGAAGTTACGGCTGTACTTGATGCAAGAATGAGTGAGGTCTACATCGCAAGTTTTCAGTTAAATGCTCAAGGTTTAATGCAGTTGGTAGATGAAGAGCAATTATTAAATTATGAAAATGCTGCAGCCTATCAAAAGTTTCAAATGATTGGTTCGGGAACAAAATGTATTCATCCCGAATTAAGTGATTATTCAAATGTCCAAGCAACTGCTGAGGATATAGCGACGATTGCACGTGAACATGCTTTAAAAGAACACTGGCTCAGTGCCGATCTCGCACTACCCGTTTATTTACGTGACAATGCGTGGAAAAAAATTCCAGAACAAGGCAAAGCATAATTAGGAATTTCTATGGATCTTTTACTGCTGCTTAAAGCGGCAATTATGGGTATCGTTGAAGGTATTACTGAGTTTTTACCCATTTCTAGTACAGGCCATTTAATTTTAGCCGCTGAACTCATGAATTTCTGGACCAAGGAAAAAAGTGATGTCTTTGTGATTGCCATTCAAATGGGGGCAATCGCAGCGGTTATTTATGAATATTGGTCGCGCTTATGGGGTGCTGCAACGGGTATGGTCACTGGCGAAGCACAAGGTAGAAGACTCGGATTTGGTTTAATCTTGGCTTCAATCCCAATTGTTGCCATAGGTTTGACCTTTGGGCAAACAGTAAAAGACCTATTATTTAATAACTACGCGATTGCAATTGGCCTGATTGTGGGTGGTTTAATTATCATTTGGGTAGAAAAAAATCCCCCAAGAATACGTGTCAAAGAAGTTGAAGAGCTCAGTTATAAAGATGCAATTTGGATTGGTTTAATTCAAGTGCTCTCTTTGATCCCAGGTACATCACGTTCTGGTGCTACGATCATCGGGGCAATGTTTTTAGGCGTTTCCCGCAAAGCAGCGACCGAATTTTCATTCTTTCTTGGAATTCCAGTCATTATTGGTGCTGGATTATTAGATTTATATCAAAGCTATGATGTATTCCAGACTGCTGAAGATTGGGCAGTGTTGACAACTGGATTGATTGTTTCATTTGTCTCAGCTTTATTACTCATTCGAGCTTTGGTTGCCTATGTCGCAAAACGTGATTTTATGATTTTTGCTTGGTATCGAATTGCTTCAGGTTTAGTGATCCTTCTCTTTGCATTTACAGGTTGGAAATTATGGTAAGCGAAATACGCTTATTTGCTGAACGAGATTTTCTTGAGAAAGCACAGCATTTTAATGCTGTGCTTTCTTCTCGTGGGGTGCAGTCAACAATCGAAGAGGTTGAAAAATTGAATGCTCGATTTTTCAGACATCATCCTGAACTTGCGCTTTGTGTTGATCAAGATGGGTTGTGGCTGTGCGCACAGGGCATGCGTATGCAACCTGATTGGAAAGCCGAAGTCGGTCGCTTAAAACGTGCTAGCTTGAAATCTGAAATGATTGCGAGGGCATGCCAGTTATCTGAAAAACCCCAGCTCATTGATGCCACCGCAGGGCTTGGGCATGACAGTTTACTGATGGCACATTTAGGGGCAAATGTCACATTAGTTGAACGACATCCAATTTTATATACTTTGTTAGAATCTACTCATCAACAAGCGAGTCTTGACCCATTTTTAAAGAGTATTGTTGCGCGTATTCAGCTGGTTTTTTCAGATTCCGCTGATTATCTTAAGCAATGTGAAAACCAACACGTCGATGCCGATGTAGTATATTTAGATCCAATGTTTCCACAGCGCGATCAGAATCAAAATGCCATTAAAAAACAAGCGCAAGTTAAAAAACAAATGCAGCTGTTACATCTTCTGTTGCCTGAAGATGGAGAGATGGATTTAGGTGAAGAATTGTTGGCATTGGCTCAAAGCGTTGCTAAGCGAGTTATTGTAAAGCGACCAAGGCATGCTGTTTATCTCAATGCGCAAAAACCTGATCATCAATGGTTAGGTGATGCATGTCGCTTTGATGCCTATTTTCAAACGATTGTTTCTGAGTAGTTTGGTAAATGACTCAAAAATAATCGAAAAATTGTTATATAGTTAAAAGTAGCATTGATAATTATTTAACCGAGCATAAACTTAAAAAAGCTGATCTAAGCACCTACACAGTAATCTTATGATAGACCTTAAACCTTCAATTAACTTTTGGCATGATTTAAAAAGTAACCAGCTTGCAGGGATTTGGTTATTTTTAGGTTCAAGGAAATCACTACAGATTGTAAGGCCATCAATTCTTCAACTTATTTTCTGGGGAATTCTTGGAGGTTCAGCGAGCTCTTTATTTAGCTGGTTGTTATCGAATGGTGCTGGAGAATTTAATTCTCAAGGATTAGTGAGTTATGCGCTCTGGCCATTTATTGCTTTAATTGTTGGGATTTTCCTTTCACAGCGTACTAATAATCCACGTTTGATGTTGGTGCCAGCATTACTTTGGTTAGTACTAGACACACATATTGTTTTGATTCAGTGTCTTATCCAATATTATTTTAATAACTTTGACTATCAACCTAATTTCCTTGTTGATCATTTGCAGCACATATTTTCTTTATTGTTTGTTTGGCAAAGTTTAGCTGTTGTTTGGGTTTTTTCGCGTGAATTAAAATGGCCTTGGTGGGAGCGACTGCTCATCATGATCGCCACGTTTTTTACACTTTTTGTGTGGCAGATTTCGTC
This sequence comes from Acinetobacter sp. ANC_7512, assembly GCF_056779935.1. NCBI lineage: Bacteria > Pseudomonadati > Pseudomonadota > Gammaproteobacteria > Moraxellales > Moraxellaceae > Acinetobacter > Acinetobacter sp. ANC_7512. The sequence continues at coordinate 26,233 of NZ_JBWYIX010000017.1, forward strand.
ACAAAGTCAACCAATTTGGAAGGTAGATGAGGCGCCTCCAAGTATTTCAGAACAATCATTTTACGCGCAAAGCAGATTATTAAATCAGGCGCTTGAACAGATCCAATTTGGAGAGTTCGCGAACTCGCATTGGTATTTTATGGGCGTAGCTGGTGCAAGTTATCAAGATGTATTCAAATTGGAAATTCAAAGATTTAAAGATCAATTTGATACGCGTTTCGGAACCTTTGGTCGTTCAATTGCGTTAATTAATAATCCTGCAACTCGCGAAGAATATCCAATTGCGTCAAAGACCAGTATTGATTTGGCATTGCAACGTATTGGCGCTCAGATGAATCGTGAAAGTGATGTCCTGTTTCTTTATATGACTTCCCATGGATTGAGTAACCAATTTCAAATGGAAAATACGCCAATTGATTTGGAAGACATAGATCCAAAATGGTTGCGCCAAACGCTTGATAAATCAGGGATCAGATGGAGAGTCATTGTGATTTCATCATGTTTCTCTGGTAGTTTTATTCCAGCGTTGCAATCGCCAGATACATTAGTCATTACTGCAGCTGCAGCAGATCGAGAGTCTTTTGGTTGTTCAAATGATGCAGACTCGACTTATTTTGGACGTGCTTTCTTTGATTTAGCGATGCGTGAAAAAAATAGCTTACGTGAAGCCTTTGAAGATGCATCAATCAATATTGCGCATTGGGAAAATGCACAAGGGTTTATGCCATCAGAGCCACAATGGGTCATTGGTAAGAATATGGAAATTATGTTGCCGCAACTTGAAAAGAGGTTATTTCCTCAGGTTGGATTATCAACCGTAAGTAGTGAACACCAGAGTGATAGTGCTCAGTTTACGAATATGCGATGATGTTTAAAAATTAAATGTGTGAGGCAGTGCAATGGAATTGGTTCAAAAGAATAAATGTTTTGATGGTGAACAACGTGTTTATCAGATCAATTCAAAATTTTTGAAAAATCCCACTAAATTTTCTGTATTTTTACCTTCACAGGCACTCGAAGGTCAAAAATGTATTGCGTTGTACTATCTTGCAGGTTTGACTTGTACTGAAGAAACTTTTGTCCTTAAAGCACACGCACAACGTTTAGCTGCACAATTGGGAATTATCTTGATTACTCCAGATACATCACCTCGTGGTGACGACGTGGCGGTCGGGGATTCTTGGGATATAGGGCAAGGGGCTGGATTCTATTTAAACGCAACTCAAGCACCTTGGGCTGAGCATTATCAGATGGAGTCGTATCTTATACAGGAGCTGTATCCTCTAGTTCTTACATCGTTTCCTGTACAGGATGAGGGGATTGGTATTTTTGGTCACAGCATGGGAGGACACGGTGCACTCACGCTTGCTTGGAAGTATCCAGACTTATTTAAGTCAGTCTCAGCATTTGCACCGATTTGTGCGCCATCAATTTGTCCATGGGGTGAAAAGGCATTTTCAGCTTATCTCGGAGAAGATCGTGAGTTATGGAAAGCACATGATGCGAATGAGCTCGTGAAAGCTAAGGGTGCTCTATATCACGAAGTTTTAATTGATCAGGGGGGTGCAGATCAGTTTTATGCTCAACTTAATCCAGCACTATTTGCTGAATCATGTAAAACCGTAGGTCAAAAGCTCACATTGCGGGAGCATGAGGGTTATGATCATGGATACTTCTTTATCCAAAGTTTTATTGATGATCATCTGCAATTCCATGCTTTACAATTGCAAAATTAATCTCATTTGAATTTTAAGATATTCATACTTAAGTTCGTTATAATGTGTGCGATATCACATTTAAACCATGTTGAATGATGACATCTCTCGGGATGTCATTTTTTATAATCAGAGAAAATAATAATGAATTCATCAGAACACTCCGCTGAACAAGCACCTTTACCATTCATCAACGATCCATTTCCATTATCTGATGCAGATGAAAATCGACCGATTTATATGGGGAAAGTATTTAAATTTAAATTTCATGGCAATGCGATGGAGTACTTTGGCATATGGATCGTCAACATTCTGTTGACGATTGCGACATTGAGCCTATATGCGCCATGGGCGAAAGTACGTCGTTTAAGATATTTTTATAACAATACCGAATTTTTTCATCGCTTTTTTGATTTTACTGGTTTACCGACTAAAATTTTGATTGGTCGACTGATAGCCATTGGCATTTGGGCAATATTTGCGATTGCCTCATATATGGATATGACGATAGCAGCATTTGGTGGACTGATTATTTATATTGCTCTTCCATGGTTGGTACGTGCCACAATTCGATTTAATGCGCGCAACAGTAAATTTGGGAACAGCCGTTTTTATTTTTCTGGCACGAATAAAGAAGCCTATAAACAATTTTTAATTGCGCTTGCTATCACCATTTTTACATTAGGTATATTTAGCCCTGTCGCAATTTGGATTTATAAAAAATATACGCTTAATCATTTGTACGTTGGACAACTCAAATTTCAATTAAACAATGACTGGCCTAGTTATATGCGAGCAGTATATGTTCCCATGATTCTCTTTGTATTGATTCTTATGCTCATCGGATTTGGTGGTTCGACATTATCAATACTCAGTGGTCATGGAATGGATATGATGCTGATGATGATCTTTGCCATTTATGCGATTGGAATGTTGTTTATTGGTCCGTTAATACAGGCACGAATTTTTATTACTACGTGGAATAGCACAACACTCAACAGCAGTCAGTTTAAGACCAGTTGTAATCAATGGCGCTATGCATGGATTGTTGCGAGTAATTGGATCGCTAGAATCTTAAGTTTAGGATTATTGTCAGCATGGGCTGCTATTCGCATTTATCGATACCAAGTTGAATCGATGAGCTTAGAATTAAATGATGATCCAAACCTGATGATGAATATTGCGCAAAGTGATCATAGTGCCATCGCGGAAGAAATTAGTGATATTTTTGATATTGATATTTCACTTTAGGAGTTAATTCAATGAATCAACCTCTCACAGTGACATATTATGATGGTGTTCTTTCTAAGCCTTTTACAGCACAGATTCGCCCTGCTCATCAAGACAGTATCGCTGTCAGTTATACAGATAAAGGCGAAGTGAAAACAGTCTACTATCATGCAGATGAAATGGTATTGCTTGGTAAAATTGGTCGACGTAATCCAGCTTTAGAGTTAACACATGACGCTAGGATTGAATTTCATGAGCGTCAGCTTCCTGAATGGTTGCCTGTTGAGCATAAAAATTTTCATCAAAAAGTATGGAAACTTGAACGTACACCATCGTTGATTATTTTTAGTGTTATTTTCGTGGTCGCACTTGGTTTCTCCGTCATTAAATGGGGAATACCGACGGCATCGTACATTGTTGCTTTCCAGCTGCCAGAAAATACGCTGAATCGTTTGGGTGGTCAGGCAGAAGTTTATTTAGCCGAATACACTAAACCTTCTCAGTTATCACAGCAAAGACAGGATCGGATTCTCGCGGATTATCTGAAATATGTTGCTGAGGGTCGTCCCGCTCAGTTGAAATTTAGGGAAGGTACCTCGCTTGGAGCCAATGCACTCGCATTGCCAAACAATACAATTTATCTCACCGATGAATTAGTGAAGCTTGCCAAGAATGATCAGGAAATTATCGGCGTTTTGGCACATGAACAAGCACATTTATTAAAACGTCACAGCTTACAACAAGGTCTTTCGAGCCTAGGATTCAGCGTACTTTATATTGCTATCACTGGTGATGGATCGGATTTAATTGCGACTTTGCCAGTTGCCATGATTGGTGCAGGATATTCACGGAAGTTTGAGTTAGAATCAGATCAGTATGCGCTAGAACTCATGCATAAACATGAAATGGATACAGTGCATTTTGCAAACTTTTTAAAACGTATGAGTGATGATATGGGAGAAGACGAAGATCAATCAAAAATTCTTGATCTCTTTGCAAGTCATCCTGCCACTGAAGAACGAATTCGCCGTGTTACTGAATTTAAACAGCAACAATAATGAAAAGCCGACTTTATGTCGGTTTTTCTTTAACTTTCTCTAGACCATATAACTTGATAGTCAGCTTGAACCATGCGATTGATATGATCAAGCACGACATTTTCTAGTCGTATTAATTCTTCTAAAGATATTTCTTCTTTATTCACAATACTGACATGAAGTTGATCAGGTTGTATTGATAATTCAACTGTCACTTTTGGCATAAAAATTTGATATTGGTCATCGGTATTGGCGACATCAAATTTATGTTTCCAATGATTGCTTAATCGTTTAGCGATACGTAATGCTTCGGAGCTGTCTATCGTTGTGGTTGTTTTCATTATTTACCGTAATGCTTGAAATTTATTGTATCTTAACATTCATCTCACCATAAGGTTGTTCCGAATATGCAACATAGCTTTGCATAAGTCATATTCCGTCCATGAAGATTTTTTTATCAACGATTTGCATTTTGAGTTGAAATTTAAATAGCAGTAATTTCGAAGGAATGAATAAACGAAGTTTTGCTATAATCAACTTTTGAATTCTAATTTCCCGCCAGGTCCTGACATGTCCAAGCCATTCTTAATTGCTCCATCGATTTTATCTGCTGATTTCGCTCGCTTAGGTGAAGAAGTCGAAAACGTACTTGAAGCAGGTGCAGATGTGGTCCATTTCGATGTAATGGACAATCATTATGTACCAAATTTAACTTTTGGGGCTGGTGTATGTAAGGCACTTAAAAAATATGGTATTCAGGCCCCAATTGACGTTCATCTTATGGTGAAACCAGTCGATCGTATGATTGGAGATTTCTTAGAAGCGGGTGCAGATATCATCACTTTTCATCCAGAAGCATCAGACCATATCGACCGTTCATTGCAGCTGATTAAAGCTGGTGGTGCTAAAGCAGGTTTAGTTTTTAACCCTGCAACGCCTTTACATTACCTTGATTATGTACTGGATAAAGTGGATCAAGTCTTATTAATGAGCGTCAACCCTGGCTTCGGTGGACAAAAATTTATCCCAAAGACACTAGATAAGCTTCGTGAAGCACGCAAAATTATTGATGCATCTGGTAAAGATATTCGCTTAGAAGTTGATGGTGGTGTTGGTCCAGCAAATATTCGTGAAATCGCTGAAGCTGGTGCTGATATGTTTGTGGCTGGTTCTGCCATTTTCGGAAAGCCAGATTATAAAGCTGTAATTGATGAAATGCGTGCAGAGTTGGCGAAAGTAGGTTCAATTAACGTTTGATCCGAAACATGTATAACACTACACACATCTGTGGATAAGTTTATGGATAACTTGGTGGATATCTGTGTTGATAACAGTCTGGATAATTTGATTAGATTATAATCATATTTAGTTCAATGGTTTGTTTATTAGACAATAAATGTATAAAAAGGACTCATTTGAGTCCTTTTTTACAAAAAATGGATCTTCTTATCCTTTCTGTTGAATTGTTTGGGGGAGAAATTTTCGTTGCTCATTATTTGGCTTATCTTCGTGAATAAGTCTTAAAAGAGCGAGATAAAAAATCAATTTAAATTTAAACATCCTAGACCAGTGATTTTCTATAGTGCAGTGAAGTGTTCTAATTTGGTGCGGATTTAGTCTTCCATCTGCCAATAGCGATCGCCTTTGTAATGCAATAGCCTAAAAATGCAGAAATAATCTAGAAAAGCTAGTCCGATAATGACCTATTTTTTGTAGGTGTATTTTGGGTCAAAAATTGTAAAATTGCGCCTATTTTGTGCGTGTGTTGATATAATTCAACCATCATTTGGAGGAACGACCTCCCTCATTTCTCTGAGAAAAATCGTCAGGACGGCCTGACTCTTAAATTATTTTAATTGGGAGCAGGCATCATGGCTTGGTTTATTCTTATTCTCGCGGGTTTATTTGAGATCGTTTGGGCATATAGTATGAAAATGTCTGAAGGATTTACTAAATTCACACCGACTGCAATTACTCTATTTTTTATGGTTCTCAGTTTTGGGTTGTTGGCACATGCCATGAAAACATTACCTCTGGGAACTGCCTATACGATTTGGACGGGGATTGGTGCAGTAGGGTCTTTTTTAGTCGGCATTTTTATTCTGGGTGAGCCTGCGACAGCAATGCGGATGATTGCGGCTATTCTGATTATTTCAGGTTTAGTCATGATGAAATTAGCTTCAGCGTAAGATTTAAGGCAGCGTATCCATACGCTGCTTTTTTAATTGAGAGAGGGTTTATTTTGGCTTGGTTAGTCTTGATTGTTGCAGGGTTGTTGGAAGTGGTCTGGGCCTATTTTATGAAAGTTTCAGATGGCTTCACCAAATTGACACCCAGTATTTTGACGATCGTTTTCATGATCGCAAGTTTTGCTTTACTTTCCCATGCGATGAAAACTTTACCACTCGGGACAGCTTATACCGTATGGACAGGCATAGGCGCTGTAGGTTCATTTGTGGTTGGGATTTTTATTCTTGGAGAACCTGCAAATGCAATGAGAATGATCGCTGCAGTATTGATTATTTCGGGTTTGGTCTTGATGAAGTTATCATCAACATAGTTAGATGATTCAACTTACAGGCGATTAAAGAATGGCTCAATTTTATTTAAAAAAAATAATGACACCTGTCGGTGAACTTCAATTGGTTGCTCATGATCGAGCATTGATTGTTGTCGCTTGGGAGAATGCACTTCCTCAGTTTATCCGAAATCAAATCGTCATTCAGCGGGATGATCACGAGATTTTATGCATTTCCGAAACACAGCTTCGCGAATATTTTTTAAAACAACGTCAGGTATTTGATTTGCCCATAGAACTTTATGGGACAGAATTCCAACGCTCGGTATGGAATGCGCTGTTAAAAATTCCTTTTGGAGAGTCTAGAACGTATAAGCAAATTGCTGAGGATGTTGGGAATGTAAAAGCGGTTCGAGCGGTCGGGTTGGCCAATGGAAAAAATCCTATCGCGATCATTGTACCTTGTCATCGTGTAATAGGCACCAATCGCAAGCTGGTCGGATTTTCAGGTGGTGTGGAGAATAAGCTTAAGCTGCTGCAGCTTGAAGATGATAAGTGGTGATGTTATAACAGCATAAACATATGAAATATAAAAATTATGTCTAATGAAAATCCTATAATTACAATTATTTTTAATCTCATATCGCAGTTATGGTGGTTGATCTTCATTCTAGCAATCATCCCTGTATTCAAAATGTTTGTACCTTATATCAAAGGAAAATTGGGTGAATACACTGTCCAATATCATGCAAAAAAATTTTTGAATGAGGACTATATTTTACTGAATGATCTTACATTTTTGGATCAGGACAATCAGACCACACAGATTGACCATATTTTATTAAGTCCTTATGGAATATTTGTGATTGAGACTAAAAACTATAAAGGTTGGATTTTTGGCTCATCACATCAAAAAATGTGGACTCAAAAAATTTATAAATCCAGCCATAAATTTCAAAATCCATTGCACCAAAACTACAAGCATATAAAGGTTTTAGAGGGATTATTAAATGACTTAATCGATCTAAATCTGTCGATACATGGGTTAGTGGTTTTCGTGCCTAATTGTGAGTTTAAAACACCAATTCCTGTACATGTTCATTGGGGTAAAAGTTGGATTGAAGAAGTTAAAAGCTACAAAATGAAAGTGATCGATGATCGTAGACTACAGAGAATTAAATATCGTATTGAAAAAGCAGCGCTTCAAAAATCGTGGAAAACCAATAGAGAACATATCTGATCAGTCAAAAAAAGACTAAAAGATTAATAAAAAAGCCCACAGTCAGTGGGCTTTTTATTTAGAAGCGTTTTGGAATTCTTTGGCCACCTTCAACTGGGATTTCAGCGCGTTTTAATACACCAAATAGCCATGTTTCCGCATGGTGAACTGCATTTTTAATTTGATCACCTTGTGCCAACCTCCCTGCAATAAAACTAGCAAGAGAACAGCCTGAACCATGATACTCACCTTCAAGACGAGGACATTTTGTTTCAGAGACCATATCACCGTTAATGTAGAGTGCATTTCTAATATAAGTCGGTGTGTCTTCGTGACCACCTTTGACTAATACAGCTTTAGCACCCATTTCAAATAACTTCTGTGTGGCTTGATCTAAATCTTCACAGCCTGTTAATGCGCGAAGTTCAACGGTATTGGGTGTAAGAATCGTAGCAAGAGGAATCAATTCAACAAAAGCCTTGACCAATGTTGCTTGATTTCCTAATGAGCCACCACTATTGGCAACCAAAACTGGATCGAGTACGTATTGGAAATCAGGATGTGCTCTTAGGAATTCTGCCAAAGCGGCGATATTGTCGGTAGTGCCGAGCATGCCAGATTTCACTACTTTGATAGGAAGATCGTTCACTACAGCATTCGCTTGAGCCAGCAGTAAATCTTTTGAGGTTGCTTCAAATCCAAAAACTTGTTGAGAGTTTTGAATGGTTAACGCTGTACATGCGATTGCTGCATGAGCACCACTTTGGCCGATTGCTTCAATATCTGCTTGTAAGCCAGCACCACCAGATGGATCTAAACCAGAAAAGCACAATACAGTAGGGCGCACAACAATGTCCTTCATCGATCAATTTGGAGTAGTATAGGCAAGTTTCTGAGAAGTCTCGATAGCATTTCTAAAAAAGGTACAGCATGATTAAAAATATTCTCATTGATTTAGATGGAACGCTAACTGATCCTAAAGTGGGTATTACGACTTCTGCACGTTATGGTTTAGAAAAAGTAGGTCATCTTATCGCGGAGGATGAGAATATTGATTGGATTATTGGACCACCTTTAAAAGCCTCGTTGGCCAAAATTTTGAAGGTTGATGTGAATGATGATTTGGCGGAACAGGCTTTACTTGGTTATCGTGAACGCTTTGCTGTAAAAGGTTTATTTGAAAATTTATTATTTGAAGATGTAGCAGAGACATTGGCAACACTTAAGAACAAAGGTTACAGATTGTTTTTAGCTACTGCAAAGCCTGAGGTGTATGCCCAGAAAATTCTTGAACATTTCAATCTCACACCGTATTTTGATTGTGCCTATGGCAGTGAGTTAAATGGTGACCGCACCAATAAAGCTGAACTTATTGCATATATTTTAGAGCGAGAAAAAATTAAGCCAGAAACCTGTTTAATGGTAGGGGACCGAGAGCATGACATTATCGGTGCTCGAAAAAATGGGATTGAAACGATTGCGGTGGAATACGGTTATGGCAGTGATGCAGAGTTAGCCGCTGCTGCACCCAAAGCCAGAATTCAAGCTTTCCATCAAATTTTAAATTACGTTGATTAATCTAAGCCGAAATTTGGGCTCAAGAGCAACTCTCAAGAGATTGCTCTTCGTAGCTTAGCTTAGATCCAAGTACAAGGACTCTTTGACCTCTTCCATCACGATGTAACTATGGGAGGATGCAGAGGAGGGAAGCATTTTAAGCAGGTCACCCAGTAGTTGGCGATAAGCACTCATTTCTTTTAGTCTCGCTTTCACCAAGTAATCGAATTCACCTGAAATTAAATGACACTCTAATACCTCAGGTATCTCAACTAAATTCTTGGCGACTTGATCAAAAACGTCTCCAGATTTCGCCGATAATTTAATTTCTAGAAAGACGAGTAAATTACGCTCCAATAACTCCGGATTTAATCGGGCGTAATAGCCCATAATAATGCCATCTCGTTCTAGTCTTTTGACTCTTTCTGAGCAAGGGGTTGTAGAAAGATTTACTTTTGCAGCCAGTTCACTAATGGCGATACGACCGTCCTTTTGCAGAATATCTAATATCATACGATCAGTGCGATCTAATTTCCGCATGAATAATTTCCTTATTTTTTAATTTTTTTAGGATAAAACCCTTAAATTACCTAAATTATAACGTTTAAAAGAGTGAAAAAAACTATTAAAGCAAAAATATACTAGTGAAATAAACTACACAGTGCTGAGGGATAGTTCATGCGCGTTATTGTATTAGGTAGTGGTGTCATTGGTGTTGCAAGTGCGTATTACCTAGCGCAACAAGGAGCAAGCGTCACTGTATTAGATCGTCAATCAGGTCCTGCCGAAGAAACGAGTTTTGGCAATGCAGGACAGATTTCTCCTGGGTATTCTACACCATGGGCCGCACCAGGAATTCCATTTAAAGCGGTTAAATGGATGTTTCAACATCATGCACCATTAGCAATTAATGTAGATGGAAGCTTGTGGCAGCTGAAATGGATGGCTCAAATGTTGAAGAACTGCAATGCGGCACATTACGCTATCAATAAAGAGCGTATGGTACGTGTTGCTGAATACAGTCGAGATTGTTTAAGAGAATTACGCGAAAATATTGGCATATCTTATGAGAATCGTTCAAAAGGAACATTACAAATTTTTCGTAAGGATGCGCAATTAGACGCAGTTCAACGAGACATTGAAGTTTTAAAAGAAACAGGTGTCGAATTTGAGTTATTAGATCGTGAAGGTCTAGGTCGAGTTGAGCCTGCTTTAGCGGAAGTTAAAGACAAATTGGTCGGTGGTTTACATCTTCCAAATGATGAGACTGGCGATTGCTATATCTTTACCAACGCGCTTGCTGAATATGCAAAAGGTATTGGTGTTGAGTTTAAATTTAATCAAAATGTTGAAAAACTCGTAGTTGAAGGTGATGAAATTAAAGGCGTTGTTGTCGACGGTCAAGTACTTACAGCAGATCGTTATGTACTTGCCTTCGGTAGCTATTCACGAGATTTTATTAAACCATTAGGTCTAGATTTGCCCATTTATCCAGTAAAGGGATATTCATTAACTATACCTATCGTGGATGCGCAATATGCGCCTCAATCAACCGTATTGGATGAAACCTACAAGATTGCAATAACTCGTTTTGATCAACGAATTCGTGTTGGTGGGATGGCTGAGTTAAGTGGTTTTAATAAAGAGTTAAATGAGGATCGCCGTGGCACCTTAGAGATGGTAACGCGTGATTTGTTCCCAGGTGGAGATATGGCACAAGCCAGCTTCTGGACGGGACTACGACCAATGACGCCAGACAGTACGCCTATTATCGGTGCGACGAAATATAAGAATCTATTTTTAAATACTGGACATGGCACGCTCGGTTGGACTATGGCATGTGGTTCTGGAAAGCTGATTAGTGATTTAGTGCTGAATCGGACTCCAGAGATTAGTACCGATGGACTTTCAATTCAACGTTATAACCACGCAGCATAAAGGCTGCGTGGTTTGCTATTAAAAAATAAATAATAGGACAAGGAATATGTCTCGCCCAATACAGGCTGTTATTCACTTAAACGCGATCAAGCATAATTTGAAAGTTGCTAAGCAACATGTACCGAATGCCCAAGTTTTTGCTGTTGTTAAAGCTAATGCTTATGGCCATGGGATCGAGCGCATTTATTCAGCCTTAAAGGATGCTGATGGGATTGCACTTCTAGAGCTGAGTGAAGCACAACGAGTTCGAGATTTAGGTTGGAAAGGCCCAATTTTGCTTTTGGAAGGTATCTTTCAAGAAGCGGATTTACAGTTGTGTCATGATTTGGAACTTCAATTTACCGTTCATAATGAGATTCAAGTCGAATGGATTAATCGGTGCGGTTTAGATGCTCATTTTAATATTTTTCTGAAAATGAACAGTGGCATGAATCGTTTAGGATTCCAACCTCAACGTTACTCTGAAATTTGGAGTCTGTTAACTGAATTGCCGCAAGTGTCATCAATCACTCACATGACACATTTTTCTGATGCTGATGGCGAGCGCTTGAATCAGGTTGGCGTTGACTATCAAATTTCAGTATTCAATCAAATCGTCAGTGCTTTAGGTGGTCCTTGCTCAGTAAGTAATAGCGCAGCCATTCTTAGACATGCCAATCATGTCCACTCTAACATTGTACGTAGTGGCATTATGTTGTATGGGAGTTCACCGGATTATCCAACCCATACTATTCAAGATTGGGACTTAAAACCAACAATGTCTTTAAGAAGTGAATTGATTGCGATTCAAGAAATTAATCCTCAGCAAAGTATTGGCTATGGATCGACATTTTTTGCAGAACAAGCTATGAAAATTGGCATTGTCGCTTGTGGATATGCAGATGGATATCAACGGATTACTCAATCTGGCACAGCAGTGCTTGTGAATGGGCAAAAAACTTCTTTAATTGGTCGTGTAAGTATGGACATGCTAGCTGTTGATATCACGCATATTGAAGATGCAAAAATTGGCAGTGAAGTCGTACTGTGGGGCGTCTCAAAGTATGGAAGTTTGTTACCGATTGATGAGGTCGCTGCAGGAGCGAGTACTGTGGGATATGAGTTAATGTGTGGCGTAACGACGCGGGTTCCATTTGTTCTAGAAATTTAATGTTAAAAATTCAACGATCAACACTAGGATCGATACTGAGTAATCAAGGAATTAATATGCAAAATCAGGATATTCAAAAATTCAATAGTAATGGCGTGATGAGTGCAGTTACAGTCTTTAATCAAGTGGCTTATCTTTCTGGTCAAGTACCTAAGATTACGACGCCTGATATCGCCTTACAAACGAAAGATGTGCTGAATACGATCGACGCTCTTTTGGCTCAAGTAGGCACAGATAAATCTCGTTTATTGTCAGCACAAGTTTTCGTGAAGAATTTGGAAGATTTTCAAATCTTCAATCAAATTTGGATTGAATGGATGGAGGATTCAATACCACCATCACGAGCAACCATTCAGGCTGACTTAGTTAATCCAGAATGGTTAATTGAAATCGCAGTGATTGCTGCATTGAAATAACTGAATATAAGTAAGAATTCACGAGGAAGAGTCATTTATGGCTCCTCTCATAATAACAAAATCTCTCGAATCTCAGTTTGAAGCGGAATTTAGGCTGATCGATTAGATTAGATGGTGTAAAAGGATGTTGAATAATGACAACCACAAATATTGATGAACAATCATCTCCCAATGAATTACAGCGTAAGCTTTCAAATCGACATTTACAACTCATCGCCATCGGTGGAGCGATTGGTACAGGGTTGTTTATGGGCTCAGGAAAAACGATTTCACTTGCAGGACCTTCAATCATCATCATTTATATGATTATTGGTGCCATGTTTTTTTTCTTGATGCGTGCCCTTGGTGAAATTCTTTTATCTAATCTGCACTACAAATCATTTATTGATATGGCACATGATCTCATTGGACCAGGTGCAGGGTATTATATTGGTTGGTCCTATTGGCTGGGATGGATTTTGGTCGGTATTGCTGATTTAGCAGCAATTATCAATTATCTCAGTTTTTGGTTACCTCCAGATCAAATGTTTACCCCAATGGGGCAAGCAGCGATTAGTGCAGGATGTGTCTTATTCATACTCGCAATTAACTTAGTCACTGTAAAACTTTTTGGTGAAATTGAGTTTTGGTTTGCATTAATCAAAATTCTAGCCATTATTGGATTGATCTTGGTGGGTGCCTTCATGGTGTTTACGAGTTTTCAGTCACCAAGTGGTGCTGTTGCAAGCTTCAGTAACATTTGGTCTCATGGTGGAATGTTCCCGAAAGGATCCATGGGCTTTTTGGCAGGCTTTCAAATCGCAATGTTTGCCTTTGTTGGTGTAGAGTTACTCGGGACGATGGCTGCGGAAACCAAAGATCCTGAAAAAAATTTACCAAAAGCGGTTAATGCTATTCCGACACGTATTATTATTTTCTATGTGCTTTCGTTGATCATGATTATGTCTGTGACACCTTGGATCAATATCCCAGCAGATCAAAGTCCATTTGTCACATTATTCTTATTTGCGGGTATTGGTTCAGCTGCTGTGATTATGAACCTAGTGGTTTTGTCTTCTGTGATGTCTTCCATGAACAGTGGTGTCTTTTCTACCAGTCGAATGTTATTTGGATTGGCCCGTGACGGCCAAGCCCCTCAAAAGCTAGCAGAACTTTCAAGTCGTGCCGTACCTGCTAAGGGATTAATCTTTTCATGTACATTTATTATGGCCGGTGCAGCATTTCAGTATTTTGTGCCAAATACGATGGAAGCTTTTACATTAGCAAGTTCGCTGTGTGTGATTCTTTTCATTAGTATTTGGGCGATTATCATGGTGTGCTATATACGCTACCGTAAATTGCGACCTGAGCTACATGAAAAGTCGAATTTTAAAATGCCGGGTGGAGTGGCAATGTCATACGTTGTATTGGCATTTTTGCTATTTGCATTAATCATTTTAAGTTTAGAGCCAGACACGCTTAAAGCTTTGATGATTAGCCCAATCTGGTTAATTCTGTTGGCTGTAACATACCGTGTTCTTTATAAACCACGTATGCGTAAGCGTAACCATAATTAATTTTTAGAGAAAGAAAAAACCTCCACGAATGGAGGTTTTTTTATATTCTTTAGTTAGAATGTAGGTTTGACCACAACTAAAATTACAACTGCGAATAAGATCAATGTGGGCATTTCGTTGAAATAGCGCCAGAACTTATGACTTTTATAGTGTGCATTATCAATGAGTTTTTTACGGTAATATCCACACACTAGGTGGTATATGACCAGTAATCCGACTAAACCAACTTTTAAATAAAACCATAAAGCTTCATGATAATGTCGAGTTGCATCACCCCAGTCCACTAAAAAATGTGCAGTGATCAATGTTGCGATCATCGCAGGCCACATAATGCCACGATAAAGCTTACGTTCCATGACTTCAAAGCGTTGATGACTTATGGCATCGTCACTCATCGCATGATAAACATAAAGCCGTGGTAGATAGAACAAAGCAGCGAACCAACATACCACAGCAATAATATGTAATGCTTTTACCCATAGGAAAGCATCTGAAGGAGCATCCATCTAATCACCCATTATGGGCGGAATTAAATTAGCCTTCCCATTTCTTGAAAATGAGGCAGGCATTTACGCCGCCGAAACCAAAACTGTTACTCATTACAGTATTCAGTTTTGTATCGCGTTTTTCAAGTACGATATCAAATGGTTTTGCACCTTCATCAAGCTCAGTAACGTTGATATTTGGTGCAATAAAGTCATTCTGCATCATGAGAATAGAGTAAATCGCTTCTTGTACACCTGCAGCGCCTAAGCTATGACCTGTCATAGATTTTGTTGAACTTAAAGGTGGTACTTGACCTTCACCGAATGCGCGTTCCATTGCTTTCAATTCAGTCACATCACCAGCTGGTGTAGATGTGCCGTGTGTATTTACATAATCAATTTTTTCAACACCATGCTGTTTTGCTTCATCAAGTGCCATCAAGATGCAACGTGTTGCACCTTCACCTGATGGTGCGACCATATCAGCACCATCAGAGTTGGCTGCATATGCAACGACTTCAGCAAGAATATTTGCACCGCGCGCTTGAGCATGCTCAAGAGATTCAAGTACCACGAAACCACCGCCGCCAGCAATGACAAAACCATCACGATCAGCAGAGTAAGGGCGAGAAGCGGTTTCTGGTGAGTCATTATATTTTGAGCATAAAGCACCCATTGCATCAAATAATAGACTTTGTGACCAATGGTCTTCTTCACCACCACCAGCGAGCATTAGATCCTGTTTGCCAAGTTGAATCAGGTTGTATGCGTAACCAATGGCATCAGCTGAGGTTGCACAAGCACTTGTAATAGAGTGAGCGATACCTTGTAATTTGAATGCCACACCAACGTTAGCTGTAATAGTATTTGACATATTGCGTGGAACAAAGAAAGGGCCAATTTTACGTGCGCCTTTCTCTTCAAGAAGTTCAATCATTTCAGCGACAGAAGCTGTAGAGTTGCCGCCTGAACCACCCGCAATACCATAACGAGGATTGCCCGCAAGATCTTCAGCGGTTAGACCCGCATTTTCAACCGCAGCGACTGCAGCGTTATAGGCATACATCGCACATACACCCATAAAGCGTTTCAGTTTACGGTCAATACCGTCAAAATTTTGTTCCGCTGCAGCACTAACATGACTTTTAAAATTAAGTTCAGCATAAGTTGGGTTAAAACGTGTGCCTGAAATACCATTTTGTAAGGCATGATTTACATCTTCTAATGTATTACCAATGCATGAGTTAATGCCCATACCAGTGATTACAACACGTTTCATTTACAATTCCCTATTATGGTGAAGTCATTTTATGGAAAAATTCACATCGATTTGATTGGATGTAAAAGTCCATAAGATCTTGTCAAAAATTCGTATCATGATATCAGAATCTATTTTAAATTCTTATGGCAAATCAATATCGCAGCGTTAAAACGCTTATTGGCAGATATGTTCACTATATTGCAACCGAATAAAACACGATAAAGTTGAGATAACTCTTGACTGCACATAGAATTTTAAACATAAGTGATAAATGCGAAGGAGGGTTGTAAATGGCAAATTCTAATAATAAGCAATCTAGCGGACTGGTATTAAAAGCATTTGGAGTGGCTAAAAAGCTCAGTGCTACTGGATTTGAACTGGCACAACATGTTGCACCAGGATCAATTGCGAAATTGACGCAACAACCTGATCCACAAAAAATTATTGACATAACTTTAGATGAGAGAAAAATGACTGAACAAAAAAAGTACGAAACCCCTCAACAATTATTTCGTGATCATGTCCCTCAAGTTTCTCAAAAAATTTTTGGTCGTCATTACAGTAAATTAAATAATGTTGCTTCTTTTATCTCTCCAGACTTAAACAACAAAGTTGCAGATTATTTTTTTGATAAATTGAATGATTTTGTTTCTGAGTTAAGTTCAGTTGAGCATGTATTAAAGGAAGTTGGTGCAAAAAGCTTGGATGAACTTAAATCAAGCCCTGATCGTGCGAATCGTATCGGTGAAGCATTAGCCAATCAAAATAAGTTGATTGCAGCGGTTCAGGGGGCAGTGTCTGGTGCGACTGGCGTAGTTGGTACGGCCATCGATATTCCTTTCTCGTTGGCATTTACGTTGCGTAGTATTTACCAAGAAGGGCGCGCGCACGGTTTTGAACTTAATCATCGTCAAGAGCAAGAGATCGTTGAGTATGTATTCAAACAAGTCGATTTAGGTGTTATTGCGGAAAAGCAAACACTTTTAGTGGCATTAAGAACAGTCGCAAATTTATTGGAAACACAAGATACTCATCAGCTACAAACCCTATTGGGCTCTAGTAACGACTTCACGGCTTTAAAAAATTGGCTGAGTAATCCTGAAGGTGGTTATAAATGGAATTGGTTGAATCAGATTCCTCAAATTTCAATTTTATCTAAATTAGCACCTGTGGCTGGTGCTGGTATTGGTGCAGTATATAGCTGGCGTTTGGTGGAAGAGGCTCATACTAAAGCTAGAGCTGTTTTTTCAGGAGCACAGAAGTACATTCTCCAACATCCAGATGAGCAGGTATCTGTTCAGGAGGCCTTTGAGCGCGGTACAGAATTATTAAAGCAATCTTCACTCGCATTGAATTCCGCAGTGTCAATCAATAATGAGTTAGTGGTTGAGGTTGAAGAGTTTGCAAAAAAACTTGAAGGAGAAGAGTCTATTCAAGTTGATGAGTCTGCAGTTCATAATGATTCAATTTCAGCAATTAAAATTGAAGCAAAATCTACCGAGTCTGAAAAAGAAGAAGTGGTCAGTGTTGAGGATGGTCTTAAGGCCTTAGCTGAAAAACATGTGGAATCGGCTTCTAATGAAAGTGTTCAAGACGCTGATAAAGACCAGCCTCAAGGCGAACCTATTGTGCAGGTAAAAGCGCCCCCTAAGCGTCGTAATTCAAAAAAGAAAGACGAAGCAGCAAACTCACTACCTACGTCACAGAAAAAACAATAAATTTAGTTATGAATGGTTGATCAAATCATTCTGAAAATTTCGTTGTAAGCACACAATGGTCAATATTTGATGTCATGTTGAATGTTGACCATTTTTACTTCTTGGCTTACAATTGCATGCCCTCAAAAAGTAGTATTTTTTGGGGCTTTTTATTAACGGGAGAATTGCCACATGGCAACAACAAATCAGTTGATCCGTAAGGGTCGTACGACTTTGATTGAAAAATCAAAAGTTCCTGCGTTGAAGGCTTGTCCACAACGTCGTGGTGTTTGTACACGTGTTTACACAACTACACCTAAAAAACCTAACTCAGCAATGCGTAAAGTTTGCCGTGTTCGCTTAACTTCAGGTTTTGAAGTATCTAGCTATATCGGTGGTGAAGGCCATAACCTACAAGAGCACAGTGTTGTTCTTATCCGTGGTGGTCGTGTTAAAGACTTACCAGGTGTACGTTACCATACCGTTCGTGGTTCTTTAGACTGTGCTGGTGTTAAAGATCGTAACCAGTCTCGTTCTAAATACGGTACTAAGCGTCCTAAGAAATAATCTAACTAGATCATTTTCTTAAACGTATAGAACTGCAATCCTTTATCGTCTCGCTTGTCTGATTTCTGCATTTAATTTTGTGAAATTCAAGCGACGTGTAGTAAGGCCAGCGAATAGTACATGACACTTTGTACTGCTGCTGGATAAACCTGAAGTGTCATATTTATAGGTAGTATTAAAATGCCAAGACGTCGCGTAGTCGCTGCTCGTGAAATCCTTCCGGATCCTAAGTTCGGCAGCCAAACAATCGCTAAGTTCATGAACCACGTAATGCAAGATGGTAAAAAATCTATTGCTGAAAGTATCGTTTACGGTGCTTTAGACCGCGTTCAAGAAAAATCTAAAGTAGACCCAGTTGAATTTTTCGAGACTACTCTTGAAAAAGTTCGTCCTATGGTCGAAGTAAAAGCACGCCGTGTTGGTGGTGCTACATACCAAGTTCCTATGGAAGTACGCCCATCCCGTCGTACTGCTTTAGCGATGCGTTGGTTAGTAGATGCTGCTGCTAAGCGTTCTGAAAAAACTATGGCGTTACGCCTTGCTGGTGAGTTGCTTGACGCAGCTGAAGGTAAAGGTTCAGCGATCAAGAAACGTGAAGATGTGCATCGTATGGCTGAAGCCAACAAAGCCTTCTCTCACTACCGTTTCTAAGCGGATAAAACAGCCCCTATTCAGGAGGGTGGTAAGTCGGGTTTCACTGATTTGTCATCGAATCGCTTTAAGCTGCTCAGCAGCTTAAAGCGTCCTGTTTTAAACAACAAAATTTAGGAATGCAAGAAATCATGGCTCGTCAAACCCCAATTTCTCGTTACCGTAACATTGGTATCTCAGCACACATTGATGCTGGTAAAACAACGACTTCTGAACGTATTTTGTTCTACACAGGTGAGAGCCACAAACTAGGTGAAACTCACGAAGGTTCAGCAACAACTGACTGGATGGAACAAGAGCAAGAACGTGGTATTACTATTACTTCAGCAGCAGTAACTTGCTTCTGGAAAGGTATGGGTAACCAGTTCGAACAACACCGTATTAACGTAATTGACACACCGGGACACGTTGACTTCACGATCGAAGTTGAGCGTTCTATGCGTGTTCTTGACGGCGCGTGCATGGTTTACTGTGCTGTAGGTGGTGTACAACCTCAGTCAGAAACTGTATGGCGTCAAGCAAATAAATATAAAGTACCTCGTATTGCGTTCGTTAACAAAATGGACCGTACTGGTGCAAACTTCTTCCGTGCTGTTGAACAAGTAAAAACACGTCTTGGTGGTAATCCAGTGCCAATCGTGATTCCTGTTGGCGCAGAAGAAAACTTCCAAGGTGTAGTAGACCTTATCGAAATGAAAGCGATTATCTGGGATGAAGCATCTCAAGGTATGAAGTTTGAATACGGTGAAATTCCTGCTGACCTTGTTGAGCTTGCTCAAGAATGGCGTACGAACATGGTTGAAGCTGCTGCAGAAGCATCAGAAGAACTCATGGATAAGTACCTAGAAGAAGGTGATTTGACTAAAGAAGAAATCATCGGTGGTCTTCGTGCACGTACATTGTTGAATGAAATTCAACCAATGCTTTGTGGTTCAGCGTTCAAAAACAAAGGTGTTCAACGTATGTTGGATGCTGTTATTGAATTCTTACCAGCACCTACTGACGTTGAAGCAATTAAAGGTATCTTAGACGACAAAGATGAGACAGAAGGTTCTCGTGAAGCGTCTGATGAAGCACCGTTTGCTGCGCTTGCGTTCAAAATTATGAACGACAAATTCGTTGGTAACTTGACATTCGTTCGTGTTTACTCAGGTGTTCTAAAAGCTGGTAGTGCAGTTTATAACCCTGTTAAATCTAAACGTGAACGTGTTGGTCGTATTGTACAGATGCACGCTAATGACCGTCATGACATCGAAGAAATTCGTGCGGGCGATATCGCGGCATGTGTAGGTCTTAAAGATACGACTACAGGTGATACACTTTGTGATGAAAACAACGTAATCACATTGGAGCGTATGGAATTCCCAGAGCCAGTAATTGCACTTGCAGTTGAACCTAAAACTAAAGCTGACCAAGAAAAAATGTCAGTTGCTTTGGGCCGCTTGGCGAAAGAAGATCCATCATTCCGCGTTCGTACTGATGAAGAATCTGGTCAGACTATTATTGCTGGTATGGGTGAGCTTCACCTTGACATCATCGTTGACCGTATGAAGCGTGAATTCGGTGTTGAAGCGAACATTGGTAAACCAATGGTTGCTTACCGCGAAACGATTAAAAAATCTGTTGAGCAAGAAGGTAAGTTTGTTCGTCAAACTGGTGGTAAAGGTAAATTCGGTCACGTATATGTACGTTTAGAGCCAATGGATCCTGAAGCTGGTAAAGACTACGAGTTCGCTGAAGAAGTTGTTGGTGGTGTTGTACCTAAAGAATTCTTTGGTGCTGTAGACAAAGGTATTCAAGAACGTATGAAGAATGGTGTCCTAGCTGGTTACCCAGTTGTTGGCATCAAAGCGACATTGTTCGATGGTTCTTACCATGATGTCGACTCTGACGAATTATCGTTCAAAATGGCGGGTTCTTACGCATTCCGTGATGGTTTCATGAAAGCAGATCCTGTTCTTCTTGAACCTATCATGAAAGTTGAAGTAGAAACTCCAGAAGACTACATGGGCGATATCATGGGTGACTTAAACCGTCGTCGTGGTATGGTTCAAGGTATGGACGATTTACCTGGCGGTACTAAAGCAATCCGTGCTGAAGTTCCACTTTCTGAGATGTTCGGTTACGCAACACACATGCGTTCTATGTCTCAAGGTCGTGCGACTTACTCTATGGAATTTGCTAAATATGCTGAAACTCCACGTAACGTGGCTGAAGGCATCATTGCTAAGTTCCAAGCTGGTGGTAAAAAAGGTGACGACGAGTAATCTTTCGATTACTATAAGCCCAACTAATTCATAGTTTAAAACCAAGTGCTCATGGAGTGATCCTCCATGAGTAGTTTAAAAAGGAAGATCTCATGGCTAAGGCTAAGTTTGAACGTAATAAGCCACACGTTAACGTGGGCACAATCGGTCACGTTGACCATGGTAAAACAAC
>NZ_JBWYIX010000018.1:0-46907 GCF_056779935.1 Acinetobacter sp. ANC_7512
AAACACTTAACAACTCAGCAACCTGCTTCGCTCGTTTCCGTGTATCTCGTCGGTATGGGGTGCATTCTAGAGCATTTCGAAATCATTGCAAGTGCTTTTAACCCCATGTTTTATTGAGTGTTCTATTTTTATGCACCATTATGATTCATTAATAATCACATTTACACTTAACCCTATAATATTGAAGCAAAAATATTAATTTAATATTTCTGCTTCTTTTTTTAATCACTATTTCGCTTTTGAAGGTTTTATATTCACACTTAAAATTTTAATAGGATTTTTTGGCACATCTTGATGCATACCAAATCTACCAGTAGGCACTTTTGCAATTTTATCGACAACATCCATGCCTTTAGTTACCTGACCAAACACAGCATAACCAGGATTCATTGGCGCTTTATTTAGAAAATCATTATCCGCAATATTGATAAAAAATTGGCTTGTTGCTGAATCAGGCTGGTTTGTACGTGCCATGGCTAAAGTGCCACGGTTATTCTTTAAGCCATTATAAGACTCGTTCTTGATTGGAGGTCGATTCGCTTTTTCTTTCATCGATACATCTAATCCTCCACCTTGGATCATGAACCCTGGAATAACCCGATGGAAGATTGTGCCGTTATAAAAATTAGCTTTCGCATAAGTTTCAAAGTTCTTTACTGAAATCGGAGCTTTATCATTAAACAACTCGATTTCGATATCTCCTGCTGATGTTTTGATTTGCATATGCGTATTTGCTGCCAAAGACAAAGTACTCATCGCCGCAACAGAAGCACCTAACATCATTTTTTTTAACATACGCTATCCTCTTATTGATGTTTTATCTTATCTATTATTCATGAATCAATCGCCAGAAAAGATTCAGTTTTTTGTTAAGCATCAAAGTATTTTTATTCGATTACTCTATATAAAGAAAAAATCCTGAGTTTCGTTTAAATCTCAGGATTTGAAAGTAAGGATCTATTAACTATTTTTATCCCAAAATCTTCTAAACTCTTTACTCATTTCAATCAACAATTTTTTAGAACGCCCTGAGATTAGCGTTAGATTAATAAATCCGTGTGTTTGATCTTCAAAATCTTGATACAACACTTTAGTGCCATTTTGACGTAATTTGTGGGCGTAAATTTTGCCTTCATCATGCAATACATCATGTCCCGCTGTAACAACATAAGCTGGTGCCAATTTTTTTAGATTGCCGTATGTTGGGGAGATTAGTGGATTATCCAAAGCAACTTTATGTCTTGTCGCGTAGTATTCTGTCACATAGTCAATATCGCTGTTGGTTAATACTAAACCATCTTTATACGCAAAGAATGATGGATGACGACTTTTGAAATCCACCGCAGGATATATTAAAAATTGAGCTTGAGGCGCATAACTAGCATTCAATGCACGTTGAGCAACGACAGCACTAATATTACCGCCAGCACTATCTCCTGCTACAGCAATACGGTTTTTTAAGATTTTAAAGTGACGGCGATTTTGATATACCCATGCCAATGCATCTTCACATGATTGAATCAATGATTGTGGAGAAACTTCTGGTGCTAAAGGATAATCAATACTGATTACTTGTGCTTTTGCATAATTCGCAATGATTCGGCACGCTTCATCATGTGTATTCACACTTCCGACAACAAACCCACCACCATGATAAAATACAATCATTGGTAGTTTTTTATTCGGAGCAGGATGATAATGTCTGGCAAATACAGTACCACTTTGTAAAGGAAGACGAATATCTTCTACATATTGAACATGAGATGATTTATGTGTGATGGATTGGATTTGATTTTCAAATTCTTTTCTTGATTTATCAATATCAGCGCCAATAAAGCCTGATTTTCCTTGTTTCAACTGTGCAGCCATCAAGCATTTTGTAAAACTATCGAGTTGAGGATAGTCATAGGGATAGCCAAGTAACTTCACTAGAGATTCTTGAACGATCTTTGGGAGTCGATCTAATGCACGTCCTGCAGAACCCTGACCATTTTCAAGTAATTGTTGTATTTTTTGATTCACGATTCCGATCCTTTTAAAAATCCGTATTCTTCATAATTTCTACACGATCAGCCATTTCATGACTATTTTGTTAACTAAGTCTACTGATCAATATACAAACTTCAATTCCATTTACGCTAATCTGACTATAGCAGTCTTGTCATTGACTATTTAATCCAACATCAGGAATTTTTTGGTTGTCCTGATTCAACATATAAAGGTGAAAGCTATGGCAATAAAAGTAATGATAATGTCATTGGCCACAGCAGTTCTTGCAGTCGGTTGTGTGGCCTTCCCTGACGATGGCCCTTATTATAATGGTAATTATGACCATCGTTATGATCGTGATTATGATCGTGATTATGATCGCAACTATGACCGTCAACGTTGGGAGAGAGAACGCGCACAACGTTTACATCAACAGCGCCTTGAACAAGAAAAGCGCAAACGTGAATATGAACGTCAACGCCAACAACGTGAATTAGCAGATCGACGTAATAAAGAACGTGCTGAGCATGATCGTCGTAAACAGATTGAACAACGTCAAAAGGAAATTCTAAAACAACGTCAAGCTGAACGTAATCGTTGGAATCAAGATAATCGTAAAAAAGCGATTGAAGAACAACGTAAGCGCTTAGAACAGGATCGCAAGAAGCGAGAACAGGAACGTCAACACGATCGCCGAGATCGTTAAGCTTTCTTGGACTCAAGACAATTGATTTAAAGTTACCTCACAAACCTAACATTCACATTTGAATGTTAGGTTTTTTTAAGTGCTGTGATTCTAAAAATAGACAGTAAAGGCATCCTATTTACTCTCTACTCTCTGCTTTTTCATAAAATTTAATCCATTATAAGCAGTTTAAATGAATTAAATTTCATTGCATTTTACTCAACAACTTGAGGGGCTTCTGCACCTTCAGCTGGGACAGCTTGAATCGGTTCAGCAGACTCTACACTTGGGTCAGCTTGTACAGCCACACCATTTTGGGTATCCATTTCAGTAGTTGCCGCTTGCGCTATTGAAGCATCTGTTTGTGTGGTCGCTTGAGCAGTTTCAGCAGATTGGTTTGAAGTACAACCTACAGTAGCAAAACCAATAGCTGCAAATGCCAGGGAAATGAGACCTAATTTTTTCATTGTTTAATTCCTTACTTGAAACATTCAAAGTCAGAGTTAACTTTGAAGGCTTATCATTCCTGACTTTTTTATTTCATGCGTCAGTTCTTGGTTCAAGTTTCGATGACTTCAGGTTGAACTTATGAAAAAAGTGTAAAGAAAATGCAATTCTACTTTTATAGTTGAATATATCTCCTAAGCCATTTATTTAATTTATTTTTTAGTGAATATGTGGTGCGATATAAACCCTTTTTGAAGGTGACTGAATCACAGTGTGGCTACACGGTATATCGGTTGCTTAACATTGTTACTCAGATCTCGACAAGCAAAAAAAAACTCATCCAAGGAGGTTGGATGAGCTATTAAAAAGCAAAAACAAAATAAATAGAAACTACAGCGTTAGTATCTGGTTAAAGATAATACAGATTTGATTCTTTAAAAGGAAAGACTTGTTTTATCTGAATCTATATTTTTTATATATAAAATATACACTAAATCATATTTTTATAATCTTTCTCCAGTTCATCTCCTCGTCTTATTCTAGACTTTAGATTTCTCTAAATGAATCGAAAAATTTTCATTCCTTGTTCTAAAGATGAATTTAGTAGAAATAAACATCGTTTAAGCTTGAATTATTTATAGTCGCCCACATTACCTTTGTATTGATGAATTACACACGCATGGCAGTTCAGATTAACGCAGTTAACACTGATGCCAAAGGACTGTACATGTTTAAAAACCCATTTAAGCGGAGATCTTCCATGGCAAATGAGCAAAACGAACAAACTCAGGACGTTCAAACGGAACAAACTGAACAGCAAGTTGAAAATCAACAAGCTGAAGTCGAAGTTTCTGTAGAAGACCTTCAAGCGCAAATCGCAACGCTGACTGAAAACTTAAAATATGAAAAAGCAGTTGCTGCAAATGCGAAGTATGAAGCAGAAAAAACTAAAGAACGTTTAGAGCGTGAAGCGGATACTGCGAAAAAATTTGCTTTAGAGAAATTTGCAAAAGAATTATTGGATTCAGTTGACAACCTTGAACGTGCAATTGCTGCTGCAGGTGATGAAAAAACTCCTTTATCAGAAGGTGTAGAACTCACACTGAAGTCATTATTAGCAACATTAGAAAAATTTGGTGTTGTGGCAGTTGACACTGAAAATGGTTTTAATGCTGATTTGCATCAAGCAGTAGGTATTGCTCCAGATGCAAAAGCGGGTGAGATTGGTACGGTACTTCAAAAAGGTTACACCCTTTCTGGCCGTTTACTTCGTCCTGCAATGGTCATGGTAGGCCAATAAGTCAAGAAATACGGGAGTTTGTAAAAATTTTTTAAGTTTTTAACTTGAAAAATAATGAATGGCTCTCATATCGGATAACAAGTGAAAGATCACAACAAAATTTTCGAGGAACACATCAATGGCTAAAATTATTGGTATTGACTTAGGTACTACAAACTCATGTGTTGCAGTACTTGAAGGCGATAAAGTTAAAGTAATCGACAACGCTGAAGGCGCTCGTACAACTCCGTCTATTATTGCGTATAAAGATGGCGAGATCCTTGTTGGTCAATCAGCTAAACGTCAAGCGGTAACAAACCCGAAAAATACATTATTTGCGATCAAACGTTTGATCGGTCGTCGTTACGAAGATCAAGCAGTTCAAAAAGATATTGGTCTTGTACCTTACAAAATCATCAAAGCTGACAATGGCGATGCTTGGGTTGATGTAAACGACAAGAAACTAGCACCACAACAAATCTCTGCAGAAGTTCTTAAGAAAATGAAGAAAACTGCGGAAGATTACTTAGGTGAAACAGTTACTGAAGCGGTAGTTACTGTTCCTGCATACTTCAACGATGCTCAACGTCAAGCAACGAAAGATGCTGGTAAAATTGCTGGTTTAGATGTTAAACGTATCATCAACGAACCAACAGCTGCAGCGCTTGCGTTCGGTATGGACAAGAAAGAAGGCGACCGTAAAATCGCGGTTTACGACTTAGGTGGTGGTACTTTCGACGTATCAATCATTGAAATCGCTGACCTTGATGGCGACCAACAAATCGAAGTGTTGTCTACTAATGGTGACACATTCCTTGGTGGTGAAGACTTTGATAACGCGTTAATCGACTTCTTGGTTGAAGAGTTCAAGAAAGAACAAAACGTAAACTTGAAGAACGATCCTCTTGCACTTCAACGTTTAAAAGAAGCTGCTGAGAAAGCGAAGATTGAATTGTCTTCTTCTAATGCAACTGAAATTAACCTTCCATATATCACGGCTGATGCGA
Source organism: Acinetobacter sp. ANC_7512 (assembly GCF_056779935.1). NCBI lineage: Bacteria > Pseudomonadati > Pseudomonadota > Gammaproteobacteria > Moraxellales > Moraxellaceae > Acinetobacter > Acinetobacter sp. ANC_7512. Next base: position 5,408 of record NZ_JBWYIX010000018.1, read on the forward strand.
CTGGTCCTAAACACTTAGTGATCAACGTAACACGTGCGAAATTAGAAGGTCTTGTTGCTGACTTAGTTGCTCGTACAATCGAGCCATGTAAGATTGCACTTAAAGATGCAGGTCTATCAACTTCTGATATCTCTGACGTGATCTTGGTTGGTGGTCAGTCTCGTATGCCACTTGTACAACAAAAAGTACAAGAGTTCTTCGGTAAAGAGCCACGTAAAGACGTGAACCCTGACGAAGCTGTGGCAATGGGTGCTGCGATCCAAGGTGCTGTACTTTCAGGTGATAAGAACGACGTTCTATTACTTGACGTAACACCTTTGACACTTGGTATTGAAACAATGGGTGGCGTGTTAACTCCAATCATCGAGAAAAACACAACAATCCCTGCGAAAAAATCACAAGTGTTCTCTACAGCTGCTGATAACCAGCCTGCAGTAGACATTTCGGTTTACCAAGGTGAACGTAAAATGGCTCAACAAAACAAATTGTTGGGTAACTTCCAATTGGGCGATATCCCACCTGCTCCACGTGGCGTGCCGCAAATTGAAGTATCGTTCGACATCAACGCTGATGGTATCTTGAAAGTATCTGCGAAAGACAAGAGCACTGGTAAAGAGCAATCAATTCAAATTAAAGCAAACTCAGGTTTGAGCGATGCTGAAATTGAAGCAATGATCAAAGATGCTGAAGCGAATGCGGAAGAAGACCGTAAGTTTGAAGAACTTGCTAAAGCGCGTAACGAAGCTGATGCATTAGTTTCTTCTGCTCAAAAAGCAGTAAAAGACCTTGGCGAACAAGTAACTGCTGATGAAAAAACTGCGGTTGAAACTGCTGTTTCAGAACTTGAAGCTGCAACAAAAGAAAATGATGTTGACGCGATCAAAGCGAAAACTGAAGCACTTCAAAACATCATCATGCCGATCACTCAACGTGCTTATGAAGCTGCGCAGGGTGCTCAAGGTGGTGCGCAAGGTTTTGATCCAAATGCATTCCAAGGTGATGCTGCTGGTCAACAACAAAAAGCGGACGACGGCGTTGTAGATGCTGAGTTCACTGAAGTGAAAGATGACAAAAAATAATTTGTCTCTTTAAATAAAAGACCGCGCGAAAGCGCGGTTTTTTTATTTACATCTTTGAATTTTTAAATGATTATCAGATATTTGTATCTTGCATTGCAGGCATCATAATTTCTTTCACACAAGATGCTCTAGACGTATTAAGCACAAAATGAACGGCAGCAACTACATCAGACACAGGAATTAAAGATTCGTCTGTTTCTTCTAGGACAGATTCTATTGTTGTATCTAGATCAAAATCAGGTGCTAAATATCCAAGATTTAACACCGTAACGCCTATTCGATCCTTTCGTATCAACTCTCTTAAGGCATGGGAAATTCCACGTAATGCAAATTTGGTAGCTGAAAATACTATTTCTTTTCCATTGTGATTGTCTAAACCCCATGTTGAACCAATGAGGATCACTTTGGCATGATCTGATTTCTTTAAATTTTCCAAAATGGATTGTATAGATAAAATACAACTGGTGATATTTGTATTGATGATCGTTTGAATTTCTAATGCTGAGATTGATGAAAAATCATAGTCATGCGTAAAAGCATCTTGCTCCCAAACACCTACATTATAAATAAATACATCTAATGCTTTATCTCCAATTACGTCTTTAATTTTCTTGCATGCTTGGACAGGATAAGCTAAATCAGTTTGAATCCACTCAATCTGGCGTGGTAGTTGTAGGGTTGAGCGTGATATTCCATAGATTAAATCATCATCATTTGGAACTAAAGTAGCTAACGCTTTTCCTAGACCATAACTGATGCCATGAATTAAAAAAGTTTTATTGATTGATGATGGCACTGTCGTTTTTCCAATTTTGTTATTAGATTTCTTATGATCAAATCTCAAGTTAGCTTGAGGTCAAGTTGAATTAAAAACACAAATAAAATAGAAAAATTAAAATGACAGTTTTTATGACGATGACCCAAATAACGCCTATTTTAATAAAAAAGCCCAATCTACATTGGGCTTTTTATCACAAATTACTCATCAAACGAACTTTCTAACTCTTCAAGTTCCATCATCAGTTCAAGCATTTTTTCTTCTGCTTGTGCTAATTTTCCTTTAAGCTCAGTTTGTTCATTCATCAATTTTAAAAGATCATCTTTCCGAGACGCATCATAAAGTGATGCATCCCCTAAAGCATCCTCAATTTGAACTAAACGTGGTTGAATCTTTGCAATCTCAGCTTCCAATTTTTCGATATTTTTACGAATTGGGCGGCTCATTTCACGGCGACGCGCAGCTTCTTTACGCTGTGCTTCTTTATCTACTTTAGAAACTACAGGCTTATCGATCACTTGAGATTTTACTGGCTCAGGTGCTTGCTGCCCTTGCTTCATCAACTCTGCACGTGCTTGACGTAACCAGTCTGCATAAGCGACCAGATCACCTTCAAACTCACGACATTTACCGTTATGCACTAGGAGTAATTCATCACAGACACTTGCAATCAATTGACGTTCATGTGACACCAGCACCACTGCCCCTTCAAAATCTTGTAGTGCCATAGTTAATGCGTGACGCATATCCAAGTCTAAATGGTTGGTCGGTTCATCTAAAATTAAAACATTTGGACGCTGCCAGACAATCAAAGCCAATGCTAAACGTGCACGCTCACCCCCAGAGAAGCTTTCACACGGCGTATCCATACGCTCACCAGAGAAACCAAAACTCCCTAAGAAGGCGCGTAAAGTCGCTTCACTAATCTTTTTATCTGCAATACGAGATAACTGCAACATTGGACTCGCATTACCATCTAATGCATCCATTTGATGTTGGGCGAAATAACCAATATTAAGTAATTCGGATGCTTTGCGTTGACCTTGAATTAAAGGTAAATCACCCACCAATGATTTAATTAATGTGGACTTACCTGCACCATTCATTCCCAGTAAACCGATACGGCTGGTTGGTGTGATTTGTAGCTTCACATTGGTCACAATCAGTTTGTCACCATAACCAATATCAGCACTATCCAGTTGTAACAACGGAGAACTCATTTTGGTGGGTTCACGGAAGCTAAAGGTAAAAGGCGTATCGACATGCGCAGCAGAAAGCTCTTGCATTCGTTCGAGCTGTTTAATACGACTTTGTGCCTGTTTCGCTTTGGTTGCCTTAGCTTTAAAACGATCAATATATTTTTGCAGATGTGCACGTAGCTCGAGCTGTTTCTCATAGGCTTGTTGTTGCTGAGCTAAACGTTCACTTCGGGTACGTTCAAAGGTTGAATAGTTGCCGGTATAAAGCGTTAATTCTTGGTTTTCGATATGCAAAATATGGTCGGTAATGGCATCCAAGAAATCACGGTCATGCGAAATCAGTACCAATGTGCCTTCATATGCTTTTAACCAATCTTCTAACCATAAAATAGCGTCTAAATCTAAATGGTTCGTCGGTTCATCAAGTAAGAGTAAATCTGAACGACTCATCAAAGTACGTGCAAGATTTAAACGCATACGCCATCCACCAGAGAAACTTTTTACACTAAGTTCTGACTGATGTTCAAAGAAGCCTAGCCCAGCCATCAGTTGTGATGCTTTAGACGGCGCTGAGTAGCCACTAATTTCATCAAAACGACCATATAGATTTGCCAAATCTTGATCAGATAATCCCTCAGGATGCTCAAGTTTGTGTTGGATATCCCAATACTCTTCATCACCGGATAGAACGAAATCAATCGCTTTCATATCCAGCGCTTTAATCTCTTGCGCCATATGCGCCACTGTCCAAACCGATGGTCGTGTTAATGAGCCACCATCTGATTCCATGCCTCCAAGTAATGCTGAAAACAACGTCGATTTTCCTGCACCATTGACACCTGTTAAACCAATCTTCCAACCAGGGTGAAGTTGCATAGACGCTTTTTCAAATAAAATGCGACCGCCGCGGCGAATGGTAAGTTGGTCTAACTGAATCATAGATATTCAAACAAATAAGTATTGGATGGCGCATTTTAATGGATTTCAACCAGAACAACCAAAAATTAATCCATCTTTCATCTTCATTTCATTCTTGACATAAAAAAGCCATCACTTAGGATGGCTTTTGAATCATTCAAAACTTTATGATTTAGTCAGTAAAAGTGACTTTAGCAATAGCCTTTTTACCTGCTTGAACAATCACTGTTTTATTTTCGTTAATTGAGAATGATGCATCCACCACCTCCCAATCGACTTTAACGGCTCCACGTGAAACAGCATCTTTGGCTTGCGCTGCATTTTTGGTTAAGCCCGCTGCACGAACAATAGAAGCAATAAACATTTCACCACCGAATTCACCACGTGAAATCGTCACTTCTGGCGTTCCTTCAGGAAGCTCACCTTCTGTGATGATATTCCCTGCACCTTTATGTGCATTCGCAGCAGCTTCGCTTCCATGGAAACGCTCCACTAACTCGAGCGCTAAGATACGTTTAATTTCTTGAGGGTTACGACCTTCAGCCATTTCTTTCAATAAGCCTTCGATCTCTTCCATTGACTTGAAGCTCAGCAGTTCGAAATATCGCTCAATTAAGCTGTCTGGCATTGAAAGTACTTTTTGGTACATCGCACCAGGTGCATCAAATACACCAATGTAGTTACCTAAAGATTTAGACATTTTGTTGACGCCATCTAAACCTTCAAGAATTGGTACAGTGATACACACTTGTGGCTCTTGATTATAACGACCTTGTAAAGTACGCCCCATCAACAAGTTAAAGGTCTGATCCGTACCACCTAACTCAACATCTGCCTCGAGCGCGATAGAGTCATAGCCTTGCACCAATGGATATAAAAACTCGTGAATCGCAATCGGCTGTTGGTTGTTATAGCGTTTAGTAAAGTCATCACGTTCAAGCATACGTGCAACTGTTTGCTGTGAAGCCAATTGAATCAGGTCAGCAGCAGTTTTTTGAGCAAACCATTCTGAGTTAAACACCACCTTAGTTTTATTTGGATCAAGAATTTTGAACACTTGTTCCTGATAGGTTTTCGCGTTTTCTAAGACTTGCTCACGTGACAATGGTGGACGAGTTGCACTTTTACCTGTTGGGTCACCAATCATCGCAGTGTAATCACCAATCAAGAAGAATACTTCATGACCTAAGTCTTGAAACACTTTAAGCTTGTTAATTAATACCGTATGACCTAAGTGTAAGTCTGGTGCTGTAGGATCAAAACCCGCCTTAATTTTCAAAGGACGATTCAATTTTAATTTCTTCAGAAGATCTTCTTCTGAAATAATTTCATGTGTGCCTCGTTGAATGAGGGCAAGTTGTTCTTCAGCAGGCAGGAAATTTGACATCACAAAACCCAAATACATCTGTTGTTCAATTTGTGCGATATACTAACACTTTTTCAGCACAATGCAGGCTTAAGAATAATCATGACCACAATCTACATTGGTGTAATGACTGGCACGAGTATGGACGGCGTCGATTTTGTAGCCGCTTCTTTTGATCCATTACAGATCCATGCAACGCTGACATTAGCCTTTGATCCAGATTTACGTGATGAACTGATGGCACTTACTTTGCCAGACGATAATGAAATTGACCGCATGGGTAAAGCTGATGTCGCTTTAGCACAGATGATCGGTCATGGAATCAATCAACTTATACAAGAAAATAATCTCGATAGAACTCAAATAAAAGCCATTGGATCTCATGGTCAAACGATTCGTCATCGTCCCGAACATGGATTTACCCTTCAAATTGGTGATCCCAACATTATTACTGAAATCACTCAAATTCCTGTGGTATCAGATTTTAGACGCCGTGATATGGCTGCTGGTGGTCAAGGTGCACCTCTAGTGCCAGCATTCCATCAAGCCTTATTTCAGCATCCGACGATACACCGTGTGATCTTAAATCTCGGTGGAATTGCCAATGTCAGTATGTTACCTGCGGGTGATCCTAAAGGCGTATATGGTTTTGATACTGGACCAGCCAATATTTTGATGGATGCTTGGTGTGAACGTTACACAGGGCAGCCTTATGATGAAAATGGCAATTGGGCTGCTTATGGTACGCCTATTCGTGCTTTGCTTGATCGTTTGCAATCACATGACTTTTTCTCGAAAGAGCCGCCAAAAAGTACTGGTCGTGAAGACTTTAATTTGGAATGGTTGGATGAACAAATTGCGGATTGGCGTAGCGATGTTGAATACGATGAACTTGAAGATACGCCTGAAAATGTTCAAGCAACGCTGATGAAACTTACGACACGTGCCATTAAAAAAGCCATTTATCGTTCCCCTATGGACACAGGTGAAGTTTATGTCTGTGGGGGGGGTGCATACAACTCACAATTATTAGAACAATTACGTTGGCGTTTACGTAAACATGAGTGGAGTGTTCAAACCACAGCAGATTTGGGATTAGCACCGATTTGGGTGGAGGCGACCGCTTTTGCGTGGTTGGCTATGCGATTTGTAAACCAACTTGCTGGTAATTTACCTGAAGTGACAGGAGCTCAAGGAGATCGAGTTTTAGGAACGATCACTGCGATTTAAATGAAGAATCGATGTATCCACTATCCTGAGTTGATACATCGATTTACTTAAACAGGTGCAAAATTCAATTTTGAAAGTGGCGAGTTTACAGCAAAAATTCGATGTCTACATTCAGTAAAGCCATTTTCCCTTAAACGCTGAAGATGCATATTTAGATAATCCTCTGCATCTGCTTGGCTTTCAAATAAGTAAATTCCACCTGCTTCTTTGGACGCTTCATTTTCAGTCCAAATTTTCCAAATCAAGCCTTTCTCATTTGCTATTGAATCCGCGAGTGTTTTGAAACTTTCAAACATTTCATGCCCCCAAGGTCCATCATAGGGAAAATCAATTTGTAGAATAATCGCCATTCAACTTTTCCTTATATACGCGCATCTTTGATTAAGTCATCAATAGCTTGTGTTAATTTTTCCAATGCCACATGACCAGAGCCTATGATTTTGACATTGTCTCCATGACGTATCGCAAAACTTGGGAACCCTTTTATGCCCCAACTTCGATTAAGCTTGAACTCTTCATAGGTCGCTGCTTGGGTCTCAGGTAATTCAAACAAATTTGAGAATACGTCAAAATCCAGCTCAAACGTTTCACATATACTTCGATAATATTCAAGCTCGTTCGGATCTTCACCATCCACATAAAATTTATATTGGATTGCTGAAAAAAATGCCAAAAGTTTTTCATCATGATGATCATGGTCTTGCCAAAGTTGTCGAGCAACGTAAACAGCACGTGCTGAAGGCTCGGTATCATAATTAAAATGTGCTCTTTCTAACAATTTTTCAGTGAAAGGTTGTTTAGTCAGTCTCTGAATATTTTTCCATTCGGTGCGTAAAAAATTCTTGAAAGTATCGGTCCAAGCATCACCTCCACCAGGTCTTAAACCACCGCTAATCACTTGAAAGCCAACACCATGCTGAATTGCATATTCACGCGCTTGTTTAATGATATTTGAACTTCCCCAACACCATGAGCACATTGGGTCACCCACATAAATCAGGCTGAGGTCAGATGCTACATTGACCACTGCATTTTGGCCTTTTTCCAATTCGGCTACTGAACAAGTACCAGTTTCTAAATCACAATTCATTGTCATTGCTATGTCCTCAATTTGCTAAATCAGATCATTTGCTACATCTGATCAATTGACTTAACTTAGCGGTTCTATAATGATGTGAATAGACAATAAAAATGAAAGGTGGTGTTCGATTTTATGAACAGCTTACCCTACTCAATCGATGACCTATATTGGTTCGTACTGATTGCAGATGCTGGAAGTTTATCCGCGGCAGCAAGACGTTATGATATTGCTAAATCCACGTTATCCAATCGACTTTCAAGACTTGAAGAATCCTTAAATATTAGATTATTAAATCGAAATACCAATTCAAGCTCACTAACTGATGCTGGGAAGATTTTCTTAAAAGAAATCTCCCCCCTATTTCATCAAATTGAATCGCTGACGAACGATCTCACACAATTAGAAATACAACCCAAAGGTCGAATTCGAATAGCTGCTTCGGGAACTTTTGGAAAATTGGTGGTATTGCCTTTAATCTCTCAATTTTTAATTGAATACCCACACATTGATATTGAAATTGATTTGAATGACAGCAAAGTTGATTTAATTTCTGGAGGATATGACTTAGCCATCAGACTTGGTGATTTAGCAGACTCTACACTCCATGCTCAAAAGGTTGGACAAGTTCGAAGAATTTTATGTGCCAGTCCAACCTATCAAATGCGTTATGGCATTCCTGAACACCCAGAGCAACTGTGTGATCATCATTTTATCTCGCATAACCGCGAGCTGTCCAAAATCACACTTTTCAAAAACGGTACGATAAAAAAATTTAAAATTTATACCCATTTGATGGTGACACCATCCGAACATGCACTTGCTGCTGTAGAAGCACATTTAGGTATTGCCGCCGTTGCAGAAATCCAAGTGGCCCATCAATTAGTCAACTCAACGTTAATTCATATTTTACCTGAATGGTCTCTAATCCCTGAAGATGTCCACTTGGTTACTCCGAGCTTAAGCTATCGGACCTTAGCTTTGAGACTTTGCTTAACGTTCTTACAAAAACAAATACCAATACAAATACACCGTTTAATCAACCCATAATATTGTCAGACAATGAACGACCTTCTTTCACCTAGAACTGACCCGTTCAGCCCTAGTTCTATCATCCAAATTTGATAAAGATATATAAAGGAAAGAGGATATAGATCATGGAAAAACAACGAATCACTGAGTTTCAAAAAGGCAATCTTATTTTTGATGTAATAGACAGCGGTCCAATCGATGGCAGTCCAATTGTGCTATTACATGGTTTTCCTGAAACATCAAAAATTTGGCAGCATAGTGCCGAAATACTAAACCAACATGGTTTTCGCACCTACGCGTTAAACCAACGTGGATATAGCTTAAGGGCTCAACCGAAAAAACGCGCAGATTATGCCATTCAACATTTAGCAGATGATGTAAATGTTCTACTCGACTTAATTGGAGAGCCTTCATATATCGTAGGACACGACTGGGGCGCAGTCGTTGCTTGGGAAGTTGCTCTACGTTATCCTAATAAAATTAAACATTTGACCGCGATCTCCGTCCCTCACAAAGCAGCATTTATGCGGGCTTTTTACAGCAGTACACAACTTTTTAAATCCTATTATATGGGACTATTTCAGCTTCCATGGATACCTGAGTTGCTCTTTAATAAAACACCTCAAATTGGCGAGGCTTTATTAAAAAATTCTGGAATGACAGTTGAACAATTAAATGACTTTAAACAAGAAATGATTATAGAAAAACGGCTCAGCCCATCACTCAATTGGTATCGAGGTTTACCTTTTAGCTCTAATAAAACGCTATTCAATAAAGTCAAAGTTCCCACTTTATTTATTTGGGGCAAAGATGACGTTGCAATTGATGCTAAAGGTGTTCAGTTCAATCAAAATTATGTTGAAGGTCCATATACGGAAATTCATTTAGAGGCGAATCATTGGATTCCAGTTCAAAATTATCATGAGCTGACTGATTTAATTCTGAAAGAACAGCAAAAATTATCATAAAAAAAGCCCGCTTAGCGGGCTTTTTTTGCTGCATATTAAATTGAGAATGAAGATCCACAACCACATGTCGTTGTCGCATTAGGATTTTGCACGATAAAGCGTGATCCTTCCAAACCTTCAACATAATCCACAACTGAACCAACGAGATATTGATAACTCAGTGAGTCAACAAGCATCTTCACATCACCATTCACAAATTCAGCATCGTCTTCATTTTGAGATTCAGCAAAATTGAATCCGTAAGAAAAACCAGAGCAACCACCACCTGTCACATATACACGTAACATCAAATCTTGATTTCCTTCGCTCTCACGAAGTTGACGAACTTTATTCGCAGCATTGTCAGTCAGCTCAAGTGCTTGGGCAGTCATGATGGATTCCTCAAAAAATTAAATAGGCTTTGAAATTAAAAGACCATATATCAAGTATAACATACTCAATATATGGTCATAACTCGAACTTTAAAGTTTATTCAGAGTAAATTTATCGGATTTAAATGTAACGTCCTATGAACTTATTTGTAGTTCTCATCCTGCAAGCTACATTCGAAGTTTGTCGGTTCATTCTTACAACGGAACTGCCAAAGTAGTTTCATCATTTGTTTGTTGTAAACACCTTGTTTAGTAAGTGCAATACGAGATTCACGCATTAATTTTTGATAACCAGGTTTATCTCCAGCTGGAACATTCATCCAATATTTAGCCGGAATATCCGCTTTCATTTTGCCTAAAATTTGATTCGCACGTGGTAATTGTGTTTTCACCCAATCACGCGATTTCTGTCCGAAACCTTCAGGGAATTTATCATGACGAATGATGATATTACCGGTCACTTGAAGAATTGGATAATTCACAATTGCACCTTTCGTTCCTAGCCCTTTATGAAGTTCTAAAGGACGGAATACCGCTGCTGGTGCACCAATAATATCAACTTGGCCATTATTGAATTTACTCCCAAAATTAGTGACATCAGAACTCACTGCTTGCGCACCAATTTGCTGTACCATAATTTTTTGTGCCTGATCATAATCAAGTACGGCGATCTTTTTACCCGCAGCTTTAGCAACCGTATTAATACTACGATCACGCACCATTAAATAAGCATCGCCAACAGGAATCACTCCTGCAACTTCATAGTTGCCATTTTTCATATGCTTTGCAAAGGTTGGACTTGCTAAACCTTGCATAACTTTGACAGCTAAATTGAGATTAGTAATCGCACCAATGGCATCTAAAGAGCCAGTGAAATTATTAAACTGACGACCGCGCATCCCTGTGATACTGACACCGTCACATTTACCTGCTTTGAAATCTTCAGCAATTACGCCTTCATTTTGTCCGACTTTAAGCTCAATATCAGCTCCCCACTGCTTAGCAGCAAGTTGATAATCTTTCATTAACGCATAGACATCGCCGTTTTTCCCGACGAGATCAAACACGCAGACGACTTGCTTTGCTTGTGAAGCCGTTGCAGCAGTCATTAAACCTGCTGATAATAATAATGTTTTGGTTAAATTCATTTTATTGTTTCCTATTCCTTCTTTCTTATAGTCTCGAATATCCCATATCGAACACCTTAAACTTCAGTGTCAGTGTGTTGAACTAAAATGAGATTACACGATCCAATTGTGTAGATACTGATCCTGAGATGCTGTATGTATATGGTTTTTAGATACAGATCATTTAAATACTACTTATTGTGATTAAAGCATACTTTTTTCTTATAAATGTGCATTGGCGAAAATGACATAAAATGAATAAAAAAAATCCTAGACCAGGTCTAGGATTTTTTCTTTAGAAATCAGAATTATTCACCACCAAGTGAACATTCGAAGTTGGATTTATCGACAGAGCAACGTGCTTTCTTAAGAACAGACATCATCTCTTTGTCATAAATACCTTGTTTAGTGAGATCCATACGACCATCACGAAGTAGTTTTTGATATTTCAGCTTTTCTTCAGCTGAGAATTGCATTTTGTACTTAGCAGGAATTTCACCCTCTAAACGCTTGATCATTGCGTAGCTTTTCGGCAAGTTTTTAACAAACCAATCACGTGATTTTTGACCAAACCCTTCAGGGAATTTTTCAGGCTTCATCACAAAGTTTGCTGTAATGTGTACCACAGGGAAATCAAACATTGCCCCTGTATTGCCTAAACCTTTATAAATTTCAAGAGGCTTATAGGCATATGCTGGTGCACCCACCATATCCACCTGACCATTATTGAACTTCGCAACAAAGTTCGAAACATCAGATCCTACTGCTTGAGCACCGACACGTTGCACCATAATTTTTTGTGCTGGATCATAGCTTAATACTGCGAATTTCTTACCAGCAGCTTTTTCGATTGAATCAATTTTTTTATCACGCACGAAAATATATGCTGCCCCTAGTGGTGCAATACCAGCAACTTCATATTTTTTCCCACCGAGATTTGTGACCATCTTTGCAGCATTACGTTTGTCTAAAGCAAAAGTAATCGCACGTTGTGCAATTGCATTTGATGGTGCGCCACCTAAAGAGTCAATCGAACCCACAAACTTGTTATATTGACGAGCACGCATCGCTGTTAAGAAAACAGCATCACACTTACCTGCTTTAAAATCATTATCGGCTACAGCCTCATCTTGACGTGGAATCAGATTGATATCTGCACCCCAGCCCTTTGCTGCCAATGCCCATTCTTGAGCCATTTGAAACGATTCACCAGACTTACCGAGTAAATCAAATACACACACATCAACCTTTGCTTGAGCAGTTGAAACCATACCCATGGTTGAAGCCGCCAATAAAGCCAGAGTTGTTTTTTTCATTCTTAGTTCCTTTTAAGCATTTAAATGGATTCTTTTCCATGACAAAAATTTTAATCACTCTCTATTTAAAAAAATAGAGCTATTGCTCTATTTTTTATTATCTAATTATAAATTATTGAATTTTATAGTTTTAATTATTTATTAATTTCGTAAATGCTTATTTAATTATCTTTATATTTCATATAATAAATAAAATATGTGACTTCAAGCACATCATTTTATTGAAATTAATTCCAAAAAAATGACTTAAGATTTTAAATTGATACAAAAAAAGCACTCCTAAGAGTGCTTTTTTTAACTTATTGCATTAAGCATCAATATCTGCATTCAATGCATTCTCTTCAATAAATGCACGACGTGGTTCAACATCATCACCCATGAGACAAGAGAACATGCGATCTGCTTCAATTGCATCATCAATCGTCACTTGAAGCATATTACGATTTTCAGGATCCATCGTGGTTTCCCAAAGCTGCTCTGCATTCATCTCGCCCAAGCCTTTATAGCGTTGGATCATCATGCCACGGCGTGAATCTGCCAATACTTGTTGCCATACTTGATGGAAGTTAGCAACATTGACTTTACGCTCACCTTTTTGCAAATAAGCCCCGTCTTCAAGTAACGTAAACCAACTCTTTGAGTTTTGAAGTAAACGTTTATATTCACCTGAACCCAACAAACCAGCATCTAATAAATAGTGATGAGGAAGGTTGTGTACATACACTGTTAAACGTGGCCAATAATGTGTTTCACGTGAACCATCTGCGAGTTCTTTTTCGAATGCTTCGAGCGTGAATTCAGGTCTTAAGCTTGGCTGTTGTGTTTCAATTGCTTGACGCAATTGCTCAGCCCAAGACGTCACATAAGCTTCATCTTGATTTTGATCTAATTTAAATGCATCTAAACCAAGTAAAGCATCTAACAAAGTTGCAGGATAACGAATCGTTAATCGCTGTAAGCTTTTTTGTGATGTCTGATAATCAGCAATGACTTTTGCAAGCGCTTCACCACGAATCGCAGGTGCGTCAGCACTGATATGTAATGCCAACTCATCAATTGCATTCGAAATTAAATATGTTTCAAGCGCATCATTATCTTTAATATACTGTTCTTGCTTACCTTTCTTTAATTTATAAAGTGGTGGCTGAGCAATATAAATATGACCACGTTCCACTAATTCCGGCATTTGACGGAAGAAGAACGTTAATAACAGCGTACGAATATGTGAACCATCCACGTCCGCATCGGTCATAATAATAATTTTGTGGTAACGTAATTTGTCTGGATTATATTCTTCACGACCGATACCACAACCTAATGCTGTAATCAGTGTTCCAACTTCAGCAGAAGAAATCATCTTGTCAAATCGAGCACGTTCCACATTTAGGATTTTACCTTTAAGTGGTAAAATCGCTTGCATTTTACGATTACGACCTTGTTTCGCTGAACCACCTGCTGAATCACCCTCGACAAGATATAGTTCAGATAAAGCTGGGTCTTTTTCTTGGCAATCCGCCAATTTACCAGGAAGACCTGCTATATCAAGCGCACTCTTACGGCGAGTCATTTCACGTGCTTTACGCGCTGCATCGCGTGCACGCGCTGCATCAATAATTTTACCCGCAATCGATTTAGCCGCAGCTGGATTTTCAAGAAGATATTCTGAAAAAGCTTTATTCATTGCTTGTTCAACAGCAGGTTTTACCTCGCTCGATACCAATTTTTCTTTGGTTTGAGAAGAGAATTTTGGATCAGGAACTTTCACTGAAACAATAGCTGTTAAACCTTCACGTGCATCATCACCAGAAACCGCAACCTTCTCTTTTTTGAGTAAGTTTTCGTTTTCCATGTAGTTATTTAGGCCACGAGTTAAAGCAGCTCGGAAACCAGCTAAGTGAGTACCACCATCTTTTTGAGGAATGTTATTGGTAAAGCAACGTACGTTTTCTTGGTACGTATCATTCCATTGCAATGCAACTTCAACACCAATGCCATTATCAGCTTGCGTGGTAAAGTGAAAAATATCGTTAAGATGCGTTTTTCCTTCGTTAATGTATTTAACGAATTCTGATAAACCACCCTCATAATCAAATACATGTTCTAAACCAACACGTTCGTCACGTAGAACAATTCGAACGCCCGCATTTAAAAATGACAGTTCACGTAAACGACGAGCTAAAATATCGACATTGAAAATGGTCTGACTGAATGTTTCAGCACTTGGATAAAAACGTACACGTGTACCCGAACGATCTGTATCGCCCACCACCTTTAAAGGGTATTGAGGGTCACCATGGCGGTATTCTTGTTCATGAATTTTACCAGCACGATGAATTGTGAGTTCCAGTTTACTAGACAAAGCGTTTACAACTGAAACACCTACACCGTGTAAGCCACCAGAAACCTTATAGCTGTTGTCATCAAACTTACCACCCGCATGAAGAATCGTTAAGATGACTTCAGCAGCAGATACACCTTCTTCAGGGTGAATATCTGTGGGAATACCACGACCGTTATCTGCGACAGAAACAGATTCGTCTTCGTGAATGGTAACCAGAATTTCATCACAGTGACCAGCAAGGGCTTCATCAATCGAGTTGTCCACCACTTCAAACACCATATGGTGTAAACCAGTACCATCATCCGTATCACCAATATACATGCCTGGACGCTTACGTACTGCGTCTAAACCACGTAATACCTTGATGCTAGAGGAATCATAAGCCTTTTCAATGGTTTGTTCTGTTTGAGAAGCAGCTTGATCTTCTGAACTCATGGTTACTCCCTAGTGAAAAAAAGGTCTATCCAAAGATGGAGAAAACTTCAAAAAATTATTGCACAACAACTTGAACAGAACCGTTTTCAACATTGAATAATTGATAGGAAATAGACAAATCATGTAAATGCTTTTGTACAGATTCATGGTCTAAAGTGGTAATGAAAACTTGACTACCAAGTTGGCTCAATCGCTCAATTAAACGTTGTTGTGCGGTTATATCTAATTCTGCTGTCACATCATCTAATAATACCACAGTTTCCTTATTAGACGCATGCAACATTGCGATCTGTGACAATTTTAAAGCCATGATTAATAATTTTTTTTGCCCCCGTGACAGTACGGCATCTGCATCTCCTGTTGGGGTTTTTAACTTTAAATCTGCACGGTGTGGACCATATTCTGTATAGCGTCTTTCGCAGTCTTTTTGATGATACAAAATCAAGTCTTCAGCCAAGCCATGTTCCACATGAAAGCCTGCTGCATACTCCATATGGATCTCGATATCTGGTAATAGTGTTTTAAGATCTTGCTGAAAAAATATCTGCCACTGTTCAACAATAGCCTGACGTTGTAAATGTAATATTTCACCGTACTCACTAAGCATTTTGTTCCATGCTTCTAAATCTTGCAGCGTCAGATTACGTTTTGATTTTAATAAGCTATTTCGTTGTTTTAATGCTCTAGAATAAAATTGCCATGCATAGTAAAAATCTGGTTCCACGTGAAACATTAACCAATCAAGCAATTGTCGTCTTGGTTTAGCTCCGTGATCAATAATATCTGTACTCAGAGGGTCAATAAGCTGTAATGGTAAAATTTTGGCTAGCTGTCCTTGCGTGGCAATACTATCCCCATTCACTTTAATATTTTGCTCACCTGTAATGAGCTTTTGCATACCAATCTTTTCAGTAGCAGACTGTGCAAATACAATCGCATCCTGCATTTGATTTTGAATGTAATGTTTAGGAATATGTGTACGAAAAGATCGACCAGTGGCCAATAAGTGAATTGCTTCTAATATAGACGTTTTTCCTGAACCATTTTGTCCATAAAAAACATTAAACGGTTGCAACTCTTGGAGTGCAACCGCTTTTAAATTTCTCACACGCTGGATATTTAAACGCGTAATGAACATGACCAGATTAAACTAAATCAAAAACAACATTAAACACGCATCGGCATGACGACATAAGTTTGATCTTGATGAGCAGGATCTTGAACCAATACAGATTGGTTTGCCTCAGTCATTGTCATTAATACATCATCACCATCCAACACATTCAATACATCCAAAATGTATTGTGCGTTGAATGACATTTCCATAGGTGCATTATTGTATTGAATCGCAAGATCTTCAACTGCCTCATCTTGCTCAGGGTTATTGGCACGAAGTTGCAGTGAATCTGGATTGAAGTTTAAAAATACACCACGTAATTTTTCGTTACTCAGAATAGCAACTCGCTGTAATGATTGTTTGAAAATATCATGTGCAATCGTAACTGTTTTATCACCGCCACGAGGAATAACACGTCGATAATCAGGGAATTTACCATCAATTAATTTTGTAGTAATACGAACAGTAATATCACCCTGCTCTTTATCACGGCTTGGAATTGTCAAAGTAACATTCAGCAGTTCACGACCAATTAACAACGAGAGTTGATTATCTTCGATACTCAATAGACGCTGTAATTCACCGACCGCTTTACGAGGCACAATTGCTTGCACTAACTGCGAAGCATTCGAACTGGCCAATGTTTCACAAAGAGCAAGACGATGTCCATCTGTAGTCACTGCACGAAGCTGATTTTCATCAATTTCAAGTAAAGTACCTGTAAGATAAAAACGGACATCCTGAACAGCCATCGCAAAAGAGGTTTTTTCAAATAAACGTTTTAGTTCACGTTCAGTGACCTGAACTTGAGTCCCTTGACTATTTTCAGTCGTTAATAAAGGGTAATCCTCAGCAGATAATGTTCCTAATACAAAGCGGCTATTACCAGATTTCAAAATACAACGCTGGTCTTCTGTGATTTGTAAATCAATCAGTGCTGCTGTCGGTAAAGATTTACAGATATCCATCAATTTACGTGCGGGTACTGTGGTTTGACCTGCTTGTAAACATGCTCCCTCTAAAAGCGTTGTACTCGCAACAAGTTCAACTTCAAGATCGGAACCTGTAATCGTCAGTGCATCTTGAGTAACCTGAACTTTGACGTTTGAAAGAATATTTAACGTATGGCGACGTTCTACAGCACCTACAACATGAGATAAAACATTGAGTAAGCTTTCTTTCGCGATCTTCAAACGCACGATGGATTTCCTCTAAAAACAGTATATCGACAACAGACTAAAACACTTTTAATCATGTACTATGCGGCAGAATATGCCGCATTGCAAGAATAGAATTTAAACAGATTTAGCTTTGTAATAAGCGCATTAAATTTTTGTAATCTTCATTAAAGATGGGATCTTCAGCACACAAACTCTGCACTTTTTCACAGGCATGCATGACTGTACTGTGATCACGACCACCAAATGCCATGCCAATTTCAGGAAAACTGTCGCCCGTTAATTCTCTCGCAAGCCCCATTGCTAATTGACGTGGTCGAGCATAAATACGAGTTCGTTTAGGTCCAACCAACTCTTTCAATGGGATACGAAAATATTCACTGACTACACGCTGAATATTTTCGGTGCTAATAGTACGAGCACGAATCGCAAGAACATCTTTCAGTGATTCTCGCACCACATCTAAGTCGATTGGTGTCCCTTTAAAACGAGAAATCGCGACGACTTTATTTAATGCACCCTCAAGTTCACGTACGTTTGCCACAACTTGCTGTGCAATAAAGAGCGCACAGTTACGAGGCAAATCGATACCATTACTTTCAGCTTTTTTAAGTAAAATCTCAATTCGAGTTTCAATATCAGGCGGTTCTACCCCTACCGATAATCCCCATGAAAAGCGAGATACCAAACGAGGATCTAACTCGGTCAACTCTTTAGGATAGCGATCTGAGGTCAAAATAATTTGTTTAGATTCATCTAACAAGGCATTAAACGTGTAAAAAAACTCAACTAAGCTGGCTTCTTTACCTGCAAGTAAATGGATATCATCCACTAAAAGTAAGTCTAGTGAACGGCAATTTTTTTTAAATTCTTCGACTTTACCTTGTTGAAGTGAACTCACAAAATCCTGAACAAAACTTTCAGCAGTCATGTACATCACACGAGCATTTGGTTTAGCTTGTAATAAAGCATTACCCACTGCTTGCATCAAGTGGGTCTTACCTAAACCAGTCGGACCGTATAAAAATAACGGGTTATGTTGAGGTTCGCCTAACTGAGTTAACACTTTACGGCAGGTTTCTGCCGCCATCTGATTTGAACGCCCTTCGACGAACAATGCAAAATTAAACAGCGGATTTAATAATCGTTTTTTTGATGTTTTTGCATTTTGCTGCTCATTGCTTTCTTTTTTTGCTCTGACTACAGGTGCTGCTACTGAAGACTCAAGCGCTGCAATTGTTGTCGCAGGTTGCTCTGAAGCAGATAAAATCGCGCCTGGTCGTGAGTCGACTAAAATTTCAACTTTACAAACACGTCCTTCAGACATTTGTTCTGCAAGAATGCTAATTAATTCTAAATGATGTTCTTGAATATAGCGTGTCCAGTAAGGATTAGGTGCATAAAGCTTTAAAACACCATCTACCTCTTCGGCAACCAATGGACGTATCCACATTGCAAAGACATTATCTGAGAGCTCTTGTCGCAAGCGATTTAAGCAGTCTGTCCACAGCATGTGAAACCCCTCATTCCATTTAAATTTAAAAACAACCCCATGAGATTGGGGAGGCAATCATACCCAAGTTATCCACATATGTCATGAGTAATTTTGAACTTTAACCACAAATAATCAAATTTAAAAGTCTAAATTTAAATTTAAAACAGAGTGTGGATAAGGTTTTCCACAAACTGTGGATAAATAAAAGCAATAACTTATCCACAATCTATAAAAAATATGAAAACATAGTTATCAACAATCTAAGTACATATATTTAAAAAAAAATAACGCCTTATCCATAGAAAATTACAACCCTAATAATAATAAATTTAAATTTATAAATTTGAATTTATTTAATAAGATTCGGTTTTCTGTGGATAATCATTCCTTGTGTTTAAATTTAAATTCAAATTTAAAAATCAGCCATAATTAAATTTCATCTTGTGTATAAGTTTATGGATATTTCTGTGGTTAACTTAAATACTATAATAAAAACATATATTTATTTTGTGTATAAATAGATTGTTTAACAAATTTGTATCTTTCTCAGACTCAAGCAACTTTCATCAAAAGTGTTACACAATACTGTTTAATATTGACAGAACAAACAATGCACAATACAATCGCGAACCTTTATAGAACACCAACTTTGGAGTTTCGATATGAAACGTACTTTCCAACCATCTGAATTAAAGCGTAAACGCGTTCATGGTTTCCGTGCTCGTATGGCGACTAAAGCTGGCCGTCAAGTATTAGCTCGTCGTCGTGCAAAAGGTCGTCACAGCTTAACTGTTTAATACCAGTTTAGTTTATCGACGATTTGGGTGTTATGACACTTTATAGTTTCAGTCCAGAGGTGAGAATCCGCTGTGCTGCAGATTACAAAGGTGTATTTGATGGTGCGCTTTTTAAAGTGCATCAACCCCATTTCTTATTTTTGGCTACACCAACTAAACAGCCTAAAAGCCGTTTAGGTATTGTTGTTGCTAAAAAGAAAGTGCGCCGTGCACATGAAAGAAATCGAATAAAACGTATTGCTCGCGAAAGTTTTCGCTTAAATCAGCAAGATATAGATTTGTTGGATATTGTGGTCATGCCTAAGGTAGGTATTGAGTCGATTCCGAATGCTGAATTGCATAAGCAATTACAATTTGCATGGCAGAAGCTACAGCGTCTTGTAAAAAAACATCATAAAATATCAGTTCCCTCTCCTCAAAGTTAGAGGTGGCCAATGGTCCGTATATTGCATTGGTTGATTCGTTTCTATCAAATTGCGATTAGTCCGCTCCTTGGACCTCGTTGCCGTTATTTCCCAACTTGTTCTCAATACTCGTTAGAAGCTATTCATATACATGGCCCGATTAAAGGTGTCTGGTATGCAACGCGACGGATTTGTCGTTGCCATCCGTGGGGTGGAAGTGGATATGATCCTGTTCCCAAAAAAGCAATTCGTTTTATTTCATTTCAGCAAATAGATTCTCAAATGACTCACGTTACTGTACCCTTGCGTGAGCGTTTATTGAACCAAAAATCACTCTAACCAATTGGGGTAATCGATATGCAACAATGGGCCAGGTTTGCAATTCTCGGGGCCATGTTTGTCACCGCATATTTGCTTATTCTTGCTTGGCAAAAAGACTATGGTCAAACTGAAACAACTGCTGCGACAGCACCTGCTGCCGTCGTTGCCCAAGATGTTTCTGCTGATCTGCCAACGAGCCAAACGACAGCGGGTTTAACTGATATACCGCAAGCAAATATTGCAGCTGAACAACAAGACACAACTACACCTGCAACAGCAAATCAACAATTAGTTGCTGTTCAAACTGATTTATATCATCTTTGGATTAACCCTAAAGGTGGGGACATTGTCCGTGTTGAACTACTCAATCATGATAAAAGTAAAAATAGTGAACAACCGTTCGTTATGCTTGAAAATGATGAGAAACGTACTTATGTCGCTCAATCAGGTTTAATTGGTTTAAATGGACCTGACAGTAGCCGTAGTGGACGTCCAACATTTGAGTTTGAAAAGTCGACTTATACTTTAGCTGATGCTCAAGCAACCACCAATAAAGATGGTGAAGCTGAGAAAGTGTTAAAAGTACCAATGGTATTAAAAACGGCTGATGGTGTTGAAATCATCAAAACGTTCACTTTCCAAGAAGGTGCTTATCCAGTTAACGTAAGTTATCAAGTGATTAACCGTAGTCAGCAAAACTGGCAAGGTCAAATGTTTGGTCAGATCAAACGTGACAACTCTGAAGATCCAGGTAAAACTGATCAAGGAATCTTTACGCTGGGCACTTATTTAGGTGGTGCTTGGGGTACACCTGATGAACACTATAACAAATTAAAATTTGATAATTTTAATGAAGAAAAGTTAAGTGTTGAGGCTCAAGGTGGTTGGGTTGCAATGGTTCAGCATTACTTTGTAAGTGCTTGGGTACCTGGTAACTTCGGTAACCAGCCGTATTCTGCAAAAATGGAGTCACGTAAATCTGCTGATGGTATGAATATCATTGGCTTTACTTCGCCTACCATTAATGTGCCAGCTGGCAAAACAATGACTGTTGATGCAACATTCTACTCAGGTCCAAAAATTCAATCTGAATTAAAAGACTTGGCAACTGGTTTAAATCAAACGGTTGATTATGGTTGGTTATGGCCAATTGCGAAATTGCTATTTTTAGGTTTGCAATTCTTCCATGGCATTGTTGGAAACTGGGGTTGGTCAATTATTCTATTGACAATTCTTGTGAAACTTATTCTTTGGCCTCTTTCATCTAAGAGCTATCGCTCTATGGCAAAAATGCGTGTGATTGCACCAGAAATGCAACGCATGAAAGAAGAGTTCGGCGAAGACCGTATGCGTTTCTCACAAGAAATGATGGCACTTTATAAGCGTGAACAAGTCAATCCATTATCTGGTTGTTTACCTTTACTTCTTCAAATGCCAATTTTCTTGGCTTTGTATTGGGTGCTCATGGAGTCTGTTGAGTTACGCCACGCTCCTTGGTTAGGTTGGATTCAAGATTTATCTGCAATGGACCCATGGTTTATCCTACCATTGTTGATGGGTGTAACGATGTATGTTCAACAAATGTTGAACCCACAGCCGACAGATCCAATGCAAGCAAAAGTCTTTAAGTTTATGCCGATTATTTTCACGGTATTCTTATTGTTCTTCCCTGCTGGACTTGTGCTTTACTGGATTGTCAACAACTTGATCACGATTCTTCAGCAAGGTCTGATCAATAAGAGTGTTGAGAAAGCTCGCTTAGCAAAAGAAGATACAGCATCTACGAACTAAGTTTTGTTAGTAGCTGAATCGATCCGCTTAAGGTGATATCCTTAGGCGGATTTTTTTTGCCTTGCTTTGAGATCATTTCAATGACGAACCTACAACATCAAACCACTATTGCTGCGATTGCAACACCGCCAGGTCGTGGAGGTGTAGGTGTAATTCGACTGTCTGGTCCTAAGGCATATGCCATAGCAGAGGCTTTAACTGGTAAGGCACTCGGTCCTGCTCGTTATGCTGCATTTCGTCAATTTCTTGATGCGAATGGGCAAGTCATGGATGAGGGTTTGGTGATTTGTTTTCCAAATCCGAATTCTTTTACGGGTGAAGATGTAGTTGAGTTACAAGGTCATGGTGGACCGGTGATTCAAAATACATTATTGGGTCGACTGTTAGAGTTAGGCGCAATTGCAGCAAAAGCGGGTGAGTTTTCAATGCGCGCTTTTGAAAATGGAAAAATGGATTTAGTCCAAGCAGAAGCAATCGCTGATTTAATTGATGCTACTTCACAAGCAGCAGCTCGTTCTGCAGTACGTTCATTGCAAGGCGCATTTTCTTCTAAAGTAAATACAGTATTAGAAAAACTCATTCACTTACGATTACATGTTGAGGCGGCGATTGATTTTCCTGAAGAGGAAATTGATTTTCTTGCAGATGGAAAAATTTTAGCGTTATTGGAAGATGTGCAAGCATCAGTGGGTGCAGTACAACAATCAGCACGCCAAGGTCAACTTCTGCGTGAAGGTTTACAAGTGGTGATTGCAGGGAAACCTAATGCAGGTAAATCGAGTTTATTGAATGCATTGGCTGGTGTTGAGCGCGCGATTGTAACGGACATTGCAGGTACAACGCGTGATGTACTACATGAGAAAATAAGCCTAAATGGTTTGCCAATTACCCTGACGGATACAGCAGGTCTGCGTGAAACGGGAGATATTGTTGAGAAGGAAGGTATTCGTCGAGCGATTAAAGAAATAGAAAATGCTGATCTCCTACTCTTGGTTTACGATTTGAGTCAAGGTGAAGATCCGATGCATTTGGCAGATACTTACTTTGCTAATTATATCGATCCTAAACGCTTAATTTTAATCGCTAACAAATGTGATTTAGTAGATAGTGAAGCTAAAGTTGCTGATCTCCAAGGCTTTAGACACATTACGGTCTCAGCCAAGCAAGAAATGGGTGTTCAATCGCTTGTAGATGCGATTACAGCACATGCAGGCTTTCAGCCTGAAGAAGATACCTTTATTGCAAGAACACGCCACCTAGATGCAATGAAGCGCACTCAATCTTATCTTGCGGAAGCTCGTGAACAACTTGTTGTTTACCATGCAGGAGAGCTTGTCGCAGAATCGTTACGTCTCGCACAGAATGCATTAGGTGAAATTACTGGTGATTTTAGTGCGGATGATTTACTCGGAAAAATCTTTGGCTCTTTCTGTATCGGGAAGTAAACGAGTTTTTATCTGTGGTTTAAAAAGCCCAGTAATGGGCTTTTTGGTTAATTGGCTAAAGGTAACTTGCTTGGCTTAACCATCATCTGCTTTATGAATAAAACAATCAATAAAATTGAAATTGCAATACAGAACCAAATCACTGCATTTGTAAGCCCAAAATGGTCAGCTAAATATCCTACTGCTAGGATGGGTAGAATCGTTCCGAGATAGCCGATAAAGAGATAAGTAGACATGACGGCGGCTCGATTGTGAGGTGTGGTCATGTGATGAATAAGTCCGAAAGCCCCAAGTAAAGCTAAGCCATGTCCAATCCCAAACAGACCATCGCTTAGGAAAAATAACCAGCTAATTTTAAACTCCATACAGAGGAATAAAGCGATCACGCTTATGAAGCAAGTCATGATACCGAGTAATAGGCTGGATTGCGGTTTGATTGATCTTGAAAAAAATTGTGTCGCAGCTGAAATCAGTAAAATGACAGTAATGGCAGAACCACTAATCAGTGGACCGTGCCAAGGCAAAATGTCTTTAACAAATGAAGGAGATAGTGAGGCGTATAAACTAAATCCTGCAAAAACAGCAAATGCAGTCAAGCTCAGTATAAAAAATTGAGTTCGATCATGTGATTGTGGTGTTAATAATTTGGGAGCAAAATTAAATTTTTGCACATCAAAAGGTATAGGTTTGAGTGTAAATAGACTAAAGAAGCAAAATATTGAACCTATCACAATGGGTACATAAGGTATTACCAAAGGATATGCAAAAAATTCAGCAAAAAATCCCCCAAATAAAGGACCTAAACCAAATCCAACAGCAGTAATGATTGAGCTTAATTGTGGTGCAATTTGTTTATGGGAAATTGGAACAGTTTGAATAAGCCCAATAAGAGCAGATGTTGTCATCAATCCAGATGCGATACCAATGATAAATCTTCCCCATGAGAGAGACATGACATCACTCGCAAAGATAGACATTAACAAGCCAATGGTGATAAAAATGAGCCCAAGTTGCATAGTTTTTACATAACCAATGGTATTACTGGTTCTGCCCAAAAACAGTAAGGTGGTCAGGCACCCTAGCATGTAGGAAACGAAAATAAAGGTGATATCGCTCGGGTTTAACCCCCATAATTCTTGGTAAATTGGATAAAGTGGGCTAGCAAGCGCTGTTCCAATGGTGCCGATACAGAGTGCGATACTTACGAGAATAAAATCTCGCCACGATTGGTTTTCATTCATTATTTGTCTTATAGAACAGCAGTGCTGATACGATGATTCATTAGTCTATGTCGACTGTTAAGCATGAGTCAATTATCTTCAATCAGTTAAAATTCAACTGTCATATTTGGTTTCACGTGAAACAATTTATGAGGTTTAAAATTACATAAAAACTGATCTTTGTAGAAAGTAGAAGATTAGAATAAGCAATAATATCCATCAAACATATGCTCAACTTATGTATAAAAAAATTTTAATCAGTGCTTTACTTGCACTGTCTACAAGTTCTAGTTTTGCGAATATTGAATTGCTTCAGCAAAAAATTAAAACGCAGCACCCAAAATTGAATATTCAAAATTTACAAAAAACTGAGATGAAAGGTCTCTATAGCGGATCTTTAGACAATCAGATTATTTATATTGATGAAGAAGCTAAGCATTTATTCTTTGGATCAATGATTCGTATCGAAGATCAAAAAAATCTAACACGTGATTTGGTGCTGAAACATAATTCAGTCGACTTTAAACAACTTCCACTTCAAGATGCCATTAAGACTGTAAGGGGGAATGGTAAGCGTCAGCTCGCGATCTTTTCTGACCCAAATTGTCCATATTGTAAGACGCTTGAAAATAATTTAAGCCAGTTAAAAGATGTGACAATTTATACGTTTATGTATCCAATTAAATCTCAATCGATCCAGCCCTCTAAACAAGTTTGGTGCTCCGCAAACCGTGAGTTTGCCTGGAATGCTCTTTTACAAAAGAATCAACAACCAACAGCCCAAGCTGATTGTTCAAACCCTATTGAACGAAATTTGGAACTTGGACGTCGTCTAGGTGTTCAAGGAACGCCAGCAATTATTTTTGAAAATGGATTTAAGGTAACAGGCGCTTATCCAGCTTCAGAAATTGAAAAAATTTGGAAAGAGCTGAACTTATAAAATCTAGTTCATAGAAATGAAAAAAAGCACCTTAACAAGGTGCTTTTTTGATTAAGATTTTTTGGTAACGAGGTTATAAATAAACAGAACGATAATTGCGCCTATGACTGAAGCAATAAAACCTGCCGATGAACCTTCGGGATAAATATTAAGAAGGCGTCCACCATATGTAGCAAGTAATGAACCAGCAATACCTAATAACGTCGTGACAATGAAACCTGCTTTATCGTCACCAGGATGAATTGCGCGAGCAATTAAACCTGCTATAAAACCGATAAGAATAGCTCCAATAAGTGAAAACATACTTGTTCTCCTTTTTATCATGAATTTTTATTGTGTCGCTCAAATATAGTTGATTATGTATTGATGTTTGAAAAGAAGAATCACGCTACATGTTGTTGTTATTTTGTTGTTTATAAAAAAAGTGGCATATGCCACTTTCTTGAAAAACATTACAGACCGATTTCACCAATGAATGGAATATGACGGTATTTTTGATCGTAATCTAGTCCATAACCTACGATAAATTTATCTTCAACTTCAAATCCTAGAAACTCTACTTCCAAGTCGATTTCTCTTCGAGAAGGCTTACTGATCAGCGTGCAAAGTTTGATAGAGTTTGGCTCACGAGTTTCAAGGATTTCTACCACTTTACTCAGCGTATTGCCTGAATCGATGATGTCCTCTACGACAAGAACATCTTTACCACGAATTTCACCATCAAGGTCTTTTAGAATTTTAACATCACGACTAGAAGTCGTTCCACTGCCGTAACTTGAAACTGTCATAAAGTCGAGTTCGTGTGGTTTTTCAATGGTGCGGCATAGGTCTGCCATGAAAATCACTGAACCGCGAAGTAAGCCTACAAGAACCAATTCTCGATCACTATTTGCATAGTGAGCATTAATTTGATTACCAAGTTCATTAACTTTCGCTTGAATTTCTTCAGCGGAAATCAACACTTTCATGTCAATGGTCATGGGTAGATACCTAAAACAACAATTCTAAAATTAAAAAAGGTGTTGACCTGCAACACCTGAAATATGCTTCGATTTTAAAACATATCCCAGAATGTTGCACCCTTTTTAAAAAAACGAAATGTAAACTAATGGTTTATTAATGCGCATCGCGTTTTAGTACGACAGCACAAACTAAGAATACAGCACCAATTAACACATATTTTTTAATTGGGTGTTGTGGTTGAGTCTGAGCATTAGGATGCTGATTGTTGATATGCTTTTTGTCCATAAATATAAGTCGCCTCAATATTTCGATCATCACCCATGGTAAACAATGCGAAAAGTGCATCTTCAATATTTTTAGCGCGTTGTTGTCTTAATGTTTGTAATGCAGTGGCATTCAAATTTAATACAACAAAATCCGCTTCTTTTCCAATATTAAAGTTACCAAGTTTATCCTCGAGCGCTAATGCTTTTGCTCCACCTAGGGTCGCATGATAAAGCGATTCAAATGCAGATAATTTGTCGCCTTGGAGTTGTTGAACTTTATAGGCTTCATTCAACGTCTGAAGCTGATTAAATGAAGTCCCCGCACCGATGTCTGTGCCAAGACCGACTTTAACTTGTTTATCCCAGGTTTTTTTCAATGGAAACAATCCACTTCCTAGAAAGAGGTTTGAAGTCGGGCAGAAGGCGATTGCAGAGTTTGTTTGATGCATACAATCCCATTCATGCTCTTCTAAATGAACACAGTGAGCGAAAACAGATTTATTGCCTGTTAATCCATAGTGGTGATACACATCTAAATAGCCATTTTGCTCAGGAAAAAGCTCTTTCACCCAAGCGATTTCATTGGTGTTTTCACTCAAATGAGTATGAATATATACATCAGGATATTCAGTTTTTAACTGCCCTGCTCTTTTTAATTGTTCTGGTGTAGAGGTAGGCGCAAAGCGAGGCGTAATGGCATAAAGGTTTCGACCTTTACCATGCCATTTCTCAATCAATTCTTTGCTATCTGTATAAGCATTTTCAGCGGTGTCTGTCAGTGCTTCAGGTGCATGACGATCCATCAATACTTTGCCTGCAATCAAACGCATCTGGTATTGATCTGCCGCTTCAAATAGTGCATCAACAGATTCTTTATGAACTGTACAAAAAACCAATGCAGTCGTTGTGCCATTTTTCAGCAGCTCATTGACAAAAAAGTGTGCAATTTGGTCTGCATAAGCTTTGTCTTGAAATTGGATTTCTGTAGGAAAGGTATAAGTGTTCAGCCATTCGAGTAATTGTTCGCCATACGCACCTACCATTTCAGTTTGAGGAAAGTGAATATGCGTATCGATAAAACCAGGAACAATCAGTTGATCTGGGTAATGCTCAACTTGGATAGAGGATTCAAGCTGACGGAGCTGTTGTTGCCCATCTTCCCAACGACCAAACCATTGAATTTTACCCGCTTGAGTAATCAATAAACCATCTTCTACGTAACGCACTTGGTCGTGAATTTCACGCGCTTGGGCAACCGTATTCTGAATATCTAGGAAGCGACCGCGAATCGCCGTCGATGCAACTACAGAAGACATTTAAAACCTACACTTTTAATTTTTTCGATTGATTGTAACTGATCTATCTTAATTAAACTGTATATCGTTTGCTGAGCCCCCACTCTGCGAGAATACGACGATAAGTAGTCGAAGATCGATCAGCCTCAAAATGCGCTTCCATCATTAAATCAAGTGGTAATTCTTCAGGTTTTTGCGATTCTACGATATCTTGGTCTTCGGCAAAAATTTGGGCATTAAAATCATAGACTGCTTGTAAATCTCCAGTCTGATCAAAATTACGCGTCAAAGGAACAAATAATCTGGTTTGATTGACCGATACAGGACAACACGCATTCAAGATTTTTAAAATCCCATTGTCTGGAAAATCTACAGTTAATATCGCTGAAAATGGTGGGTAAATATCAAAAGTTCTTTTCCACTCAAAACCTTCTGGCTCTAGGTGTTTCAAAGCATGCGGGTAATTACTGACACCACTAATATAAATTGTTTTTAAACCATAGTCTGTTCTCTCAGTATGGTATTTCGGTACAACTGGGTTGTTTCGATCTGCAAAAGCTTCGTGATGCACCCATGCAAAGTGAGCTACATCAATGAATCCTTCGAGTTGACGACCTGCTGAGCCTGCAATATCAACATATGGAGGTAAAATAGACTGATGATCAGGATGATCCCAAGTGTCAAGTTGGGGAATATTATTGTGTTGAAAATCACGTCCATGCAAGCTAGTCCAGACCAGTCCATATCTCAAAATTACTGGAAATTGGGTTAAACTAAAACGGTCAGATATCTTAGTTAAATCAGGTTGAGCAGGAATTTTTGTACACTTCCCTGCAAGGTCGAATCTTAGACCGTGATATCGGCAAATAATTTCTTCATCCTCTACCCATCCTTTACTTAGAGGTACACCACGATGAGGGCAGATATCACGCACTAATCGAATTTCCCCATTGTCAGTTTGGTAAATCGCCATTTTTACATCAAGTAAATTGACCTGATGTGGTGTGGTTGAAACATCTTGAACACGAGCCACTGGATACCAATATTGCGCGAGAATTTCCCAATCTTGTAAGTCGAAACTACATTGGCAAGGTGCACTGAGTGGATTTAATGCGGGAATCATATTCATCGTCATTTCCTAAAAAAAGAGCTCCGAAGAGCTGCGCTAAATTTACTGAGCTTTTTTCTTTGGAGATGATGCAAGATCTTTGCCAACCGTCTCTTAACATTTAAAATTGGAGAGCTGAGTGGAAATATTAAATTCTAATCAAAATATATAAAGTGAATTCACCCATGGACTTATATGAGAAGTTAAGCCATTTAATACGATCTAATGCAGATATCTATGAACTTTTACAGTGTTTACGGCAGATTGATAGTGCGGCCTATTTTAGTGCGGGCTTGATTCGAAATTGGATCTGGTCTTATTTACATAATCAAAATTATTCCATTTTTGAAACTGAAATTGATGTCATTTATTTTGATCCTTCAGAAAAAATGGATGAGAGACGAAATTATTTAAAGGGTGCACTTCAACATAGATATCCTAATATTCATTGGGACATTACAAATCAAGCTCTGGTACATCATTGGTACAGAACTGATGAAGGTGCTCAAATTGATCCATATACTTCAGTACATCATGCTATGAGTTTTTGGCCAGAAACGGCAACCGCAATCGCTATCAAATTAATGGAGAATAATCATATTGAAATCCTCGCCCCTTTGGGGCTTGAAGATTTATTTACTTTAAAATTAAGGTGGAATAATCGTTTGGTTTCACGTGGAGTCTTTGAACATAGGGTTAAGTCAAAGTGTTTTTTGGAACAATGGCCTAAGTTAAGCATTGTGAATTAGATGGCTCATCTAATGATATAAATAAAGCCTTCAGATGAAGGCTTTATTGAATCCAACAAAGTTTGACCTTATAAGGTCGTTTGATGATGTTTTTTACTATAACGAATTGAAAGCCATGCTGTAATTGAAAGGGCAATCACGATAAAACTTAATGAGATCCAAATTGGCATATGGAATACGTCAAGCATAAGCATTTTGAAACCGATAAAAATTAAAATAGCCCCAAGTCCATAAGGCAAAT
Organism: Acinetobacter sp. ANC_7512; assembly: GCF_056779935.1. Classification (NCBI taxonomy): domain Bacteria; kingdom Pseudomonadati; phylum Pseudomonadota; class Gammaproteobacteria; order Moraxellales; family Moraxellaceae; genus Acinetobacter; species Acinetobacter sp. ANC_7512. The sequence goes on from NZ_JBWYIX010000018.1 coordinate 35,976, forward strand.
AATGCATTTTTGAAGCGGCTCCAGACAGTAAGAAAAACATAGCCCGTAGACCGAGGATAGCCATCAAGTTAGCTGTAAGGACGATAAAAGGATCAGTGGTGACCGCAAAAATCGCTGGAATAGAATCGACTGCAAAAATAACATCAGATGCCTCGACTAAAATTAGCACTAAAAATAATGGGGTTGCCCATAGAACGCCATTTTGCCTTACGAAAAACTTATTTCCTTCCAACTGTGGAGTAATTCGCATGTGTTTGCGTAGCCATTTCAGAATGGCCATATCTTCAATATTTGGATCATCCTCTTGTCCTTTAAGGAATTTAAATCCAGTGTATACAAGGAAAGCACCGAAGATATAGAGGATCCACGAAAATTCCTGAACGAACCACGCACCGATAAAAATAAAAATTGTTCTGAGAATAATAGCGCCCAAAACACCATAAAGGAGTAATTGACGTTGAAGTGCAGGAGGTATAGCGAATGCAGCAAAAATCATTAGCCACACAAAGACGTTATCAATTGCGAGTGACTTTTCCAGTAAATAGCCGGCAAAATATTCCATAACTTTCGTATTGGCTACGTTTATACCAGCGGTATTTTCTAGATATAGCCATAGTCCACCACCAAAAAGTGTTGCGACAGTGACCCATGCAATACTCCAATAAGCAGCAGTTTTAACTTTAACTTCTTGACCTTCTTTTTGTTTAAAACCTAGAAAGTCAATTAAGAGCATAATCGTGACGATGCCAAAAAAAATGACATAAAGCCAAATATTGCCTATGGTTTCCATAGTGATCTCCAATACTGGCAATTGATTTTGGCATAAAAAAACCTCGACCAGTTGCCAGATAATAATTCTGAAACAACATGATCAAGGTCTTGCCTACACCATTTTGATTAAGCATTTTTTAGATAATCGAAATGATGCTCAGATACCGACTTCTTTCAAAGTGTAATGACGATATTCTGACACAGTATTTAAGTACTGTTGGAGGAGGCTACTCCCCTTGTTCAAATTTGATAATAAATTACGTTGAAATCGTTTCATTTGATTTCGAGTGCACAAAGGATGACACACTTATAAGTTGTGTGCAAATTATTTAAATGGGTTATTAAATTTGTCTTTAAAAATTGAAATTAATAAGATTATTGCAATGATGATCAATACTACAATTGATATTAAATAGATATCCATTTCATTTACTCATTAATTTTTTAACAATAATAATACATTTATATGTTAAAAAAATAACATTTAATGATTATGACTGACAATATATATTTTTGTTTTTTATAATATTTCTTTTTTTAAAATAAATTAAAGTTTTGAATTTGTAATTGATAGACAAGTTTGTCCCATTTTTTCATAGTGTTATGTAAATATGTCGTTCTAATCTATATTTAATAACGAATGATAGGATAATGATAATGTTAGAAATTAAACATCAAGAAAATGGATCAAAAGGTGAGTTTTTTATTGGTGAAGATGGCCATCATTTAGCTGAAATGACTTATTCATGGGCAGGTGAAGATAAATTTATTATTGATCATACTTGGGTTGATGATTCATTAAGAGGGCAAAACGTGGGACGTCAACTTGTTGACCGTGCGGTGGAATTAGCACGTCAAAAGAATGTTAAAATCTTACCGCTTTGTCCATTTGCTAAATCTGTTTTCAACAAAGATGAAGCAATCCACGATGTTCTGTTTAAATAAAATCATACAGTGAGCAGTCATATGCAGTTTGAACATATCGATAGTGTGAAAGGCGGTGAGTTTTATCTCACGGACGCAGATCAATCAAGAATTGCAGAAATCAGCTATCGTTACCAAACTCCACAGATCATTATAGCGGATCATACTTGGGTCGATGATCGTTTACGTGGACAAGGAACTGCAAAGTTATTGTTAGATCGACTTGTAGAATTTGCTCGTACAGAAAAATTAAAAATTGTTCCAACTTGCTCTTATGTGGTTGTCATGTTTAAGCGTTTTCATAATGAATATCATGACGTTATCGCTTATAAATAAAAAAGCCCGCAGAGCGGGCTTTTTTATTTATTCTTTTGCTTTGAGTGCTTGAATGAGTTTTTGATGCAAACCACCAAAACCACCATTTGACATGATCACAACGGCATCCCCCTCGCCTGCATCATTCACGACAGTTTGAATGATTTCTTCTAAAGTACGCGCTACCACAGCTTTATTCGGAGCAGCTTCAACAACAGGTTGTAAATCCCAATCTAAACCCTCAGGTTGATACCAAATCACCTCATCTGCCAATCGAGCAGAATATGCTAAACCATCTTTGTGGCTTCCCATTCGCATCGTATTTGAGCGAGGCTCAATAATCGCCCATAGTTTACGTTCGCCTAATCGTTTACGAGCACCATCCAGTGTTGTGTCAATTGCTGTTGGGTGATGAGCAAAATCATCGAAAACTTCAATACCTCGAATGGTATCGAGGAGCTCCATACGGCGTTTTACACCACCAAAATTCGATAATGCTTCGCATGCAGTTTCAATGGAAACACCTACATGCTCTGCAGCTGCAATGGTTGCTAAAGCATTTGCAACGGAGTGTTGACCTGTCATCGACCATTGGACTGTACCTTTTACTTCGCCGTCTTTTAAGACTTGGAAATGAGTACCATCTGCAGAAAGTTGGTTTGCAGAGATAGTTGCTTGATCATGAGATTCGAGGGATGTGCGGACGATCGGTGTCCAACAGCCTTGTGCCAAAACTTCATCAATATTCGTTTCAGTGATTGGTGCGATGATACGGCCTTCACTTGGAATAGTACGAACCAAATGATGAAATTGTTTTTGAATGGCAGCGAGATCATCAAAGATATCTGCATGATCAAATTCAAGATTATTCAGAATAGCTGTCTTTGGATGGTAATGAACAAATTTAGATCGTTTATCAAAGAAGGCAGAGTCGTATTCATCTGCTTCTACACAGAAATATTGACCTCCGCCTAGACGAGCACTTTCTTTAAATCCAAGTGGTACACCACCAATTAAAAAACCCGGTTCCAAGCCCGCTTGATCTAATACCCAAGCTAACATCGTGGTAGTAGTTGTTTTTCCGTGTGTACCAGCAACCCCTAATACATGTTTACCTTGTAGCACATGGTCGGCAAGGAACTGTGGTCCAGAGATATAGGGTAAACCCTGATTTAGCATGTATTCAACGGCGTCAATTCCACGTTTCATGGCATTACCAACGATCACTAAATCTGGGTGTGGTTGCAAATGACTACGGTCATAACCTTGCATTAAGGTAATACCCGCATTTTCAAGTTGTGTCGACATAGGTGGATACACATTTTGGTCCGAGCCTGTCACTGTGTGCCCTAGGTCTCGAGCTAACAGTGCTAACGATCCCATAAAGGTGCCACAGATTCCCAAAATATGCAGATGCATGATGATTTACTCCACTACTCTTTTCGACACAAACATCTTTTTGGTGCTGTTGTCATGTGTTATTTGATTTGATGTCAACGATAACAAGGGTCTTGGTGAAAAGATAGTGATTATTAGAAGGCATTCCGTAAAATTTTGCAGAAATAAATTTTTAAACTTATGAGCTAAAATATATGAATATTTTTAATCTAGTATGATGAAACGAAATGATTTAATCGTAGAATAACGCGGACGATTTAACTTGAGATTTAAATGATTTATTTACCTTTATTGCTTCTGATTTTAGCAAATTGCTTTATGACTTTGGCGTGGTATGGTCATTTAAAATTTTTGCCGCATGATGCCCCTTTATGGCAAGCCATTCTATTTAGTTGGATCATTGCATTATTCGAATACAGCTTAATGATTCCTGCAACCAAGATGCTGGCTCAAAATGGCTGGGCTGTGGGACAAATGAAAATCACTCAGGAAGTCGTTACGCTATTGGTATTTGTTCCTTTCATGATTTTCATGTTTAAACAGCCTTTCAAATTAGATTATGTATGGGCTGCACTTTGCTTATGTGGTTGTGTCTATTTTGTATTTAGAACACCATGATTCAAAAGGATGAAGATTAACTAAAGTTATTTTCATATTCCCGAACTAATCTTTGACGATCAGGTTCAAAATCAAAATGTTTTAAGCAGCGTGCCAAGATTTCATGTGCCATTTCATGAGCAGCTTCCCGTAGTTCCGATTCAGATACATTTTTTTCAATCATGGATAAGCATTTAATTATTCTTTGATTTAATTCGATATTACTTATACAGTCCCGTGCCATCGGTGCAAAGCTACTGCTAATAAACTCACGAATATCAAACATATCGACACTGATATTCGAGAAATTAAAAGTTTTCTGTTCTGGATCTGGCTGACTATCAATAATAATCCGCGTTAAGGCATTGATCGCACTAATTGCTGAACCCACATCATTAATTGCAGCTGACATCGCTTTTTGTCCAACCTCGCTCATGACCAATAAACCAAATCTTGGGTCTTGTAAAAAGCTTCGGTTCGTTTCGATAATCACGAATTCATGAATTTGATGTTCTAAATTTTTTAATTCTTCGTCATCTATTGGATTTTCCGTAAAGACTTCAATCAGAACCAGTGATGGGTCTACGAATTTCCCAGGAAGAAAAGCAAGATGAATATGTGCATTGTGAGTTTGAGCAAGAAGATTTAAGGACTCAATATCAAAATGAGTAAAATAACCTGTCTGTTTTGTGTGTATTTTGAGTTGGCTTTCGCCAAATGGTTTTTGTCCTGAAGCGCCAAAGTTGGGGTGTGTACGGAATGTACTTAAAGCTTGAGATGCTGCTGTTTCAATTTTAGAAATAGCATTGGTTAGTGTGCCAAGCTGAGACAATGTTTGTACCCAGCGAATTAATGTCACAATCAAATAAATAAGAACCAAAATGGTACTTACGAATAAGACAAATCGACCCGAAACTCCATAATATTGTAAACCTAAAGCGATTTTTGCGATGACGGCATAGATAAATGCGGAAATAAAACTGGTAATTGCGAGACGAGTATTATCATCATTCATCATCAGCTTATAAGCACGTGGCGTACCACTCGATGAAGCTGAAGCAAATGCGGCGACCATAATCGAAAGTGAAAATGTAGTGACCGCCAGCATACTCGAAGCAATGATATCCAGTAGGCTACTTAGTGTTTCAATACTGATATTTGGAACCGCGTGTGATGGAATAAAATAACGACTTGCAGTTGCAAATAAAGAGAAAAAAATCGCTAATAAAGCTCCAAGTGCTGGTGTAAACCATAAATTTTCTGCAGGGTTATTCCACCATAATTTCAGTTTAAACCACATGCTATATTCTCCTTTTTATTTTTTAATTTGAATGGCTTAGTTCAGTTTTATGTAAATTCAATTTGTCTTAAATGAGCTAGACGTTTAAGGCCGAACAATGACCAATCATAAAATTCATTTTTATGTCTATTAACAAGTATATATTTTTAATCCTTATTTTATCAGCTTAACTTTAGACCTATTCATTTTCAGTCTATAATAGTGAGTTCTTATTAAAGCTTGGCTATCGTCGAGATTTATCTCTCTTACTTTAATCTCTGGAAACATTGCAATGAATGCGGCCGCTTCACAAGACACTCCTCTCGTTGGAATTATCATGGGCTCTCAGTCAGACTGGGCGACACTCGAACACACTGCCAATATGTTGAATCAGCTTGGTGTACCTTTTGAAGCGGAAGTTGTTTCAGCACACCGTACGCCAGATCGTTTGTTTGAATATGCTGAGCAAGCTCGTGATCGTGGTATCCAAGTGATTATTGCGGGTGCTGGTGGTGCAGCGCATTTACCGGGTATGTGCGCAGCGAAGACTGATCTTCCTGTTCTAGGTGTACCGGTTAAATCTTCGATCTTGAATGGTGTTGATTCATTGCTTTCAATTGTACAAATGCCAGCAGGTATTGCTGTCGGTACTCTGGCAATTGGTCCTGCAGGTGCGACCAATGCTGCGATTATGGCGGCACAAATTTTAGGTTTAACTCGCCCTGATATTGCAAAGAATGTAGCCGATTTTCGTTTAGCGCAAACTGAAAAAGTTGCGAGTAAAAATATTCCTGGTCAAGCTTAATTCGAGAGAAATCTTATGGATAAAACCATCGGTATTTTTGGTGGCGGTCAATTGGGTCGAATGATGGCGCAGGCGGCACTTCCATTAAATATTCAATGTACTTTTTTTGAAGCAAGTACAGACTGCCCTTCTGCTGCTTTGGGTCCAGTGATCTCAACTCAAGCTAAAAATGGCTTACAGGATTTCATTAATAGTGCAGAAGTCTTTTCTTTAGAATTTGAAAATACGCCATTGTCAGATGTAGATGTATTAACTGAAACCAAGCAACTGCATCCCCCGCGTCAGGCTTTAGCGATTGCTCAGCATCGCTTGTCTGAAAAAGCGTTATTTGATGAGTTAGATATTCCAGTAGCACCTTACAAAGCGGTGACATCACTAGAAAGTTTACAAAACGCGGTCGCTGAACTTGGTCTTCCAATCGTACTAAAAACTTCACGTGGTGGTTATGATGGTAAAGGTCAGTTTGTCTTACGCACTGCGGATCAAATTGATCAAGCATGGGCGGAACTTGGTCCTGCGGGTGAATTGATTGCTGAAAGTTTTGTGACTTTCTCGCGTGAAGTGTCAATCATTGCAGTACGTGGTCAGAATGGTGATGTGAAAACATGGCCATTGGCTGAGAACCACCATCACAATGGTATCTTATCGCACTCGATTGTCCCTGCACCGAACAGTGTAGATCTACAACCTGTAGCACAAGATTACATCACTCGCTTGCTTAACCATTTGAACTATGTCGGTGTGCTGACGCTTGAGCTATTTGTGACGGACAAAGGCTTATATGCTAATGAGATGGCGCCACGTGTACATAACTCAGGTCATTGGTCGATTGAAGGTGCTGTGTGCTCTCAGTTTGAAAACCATATCCGTGCTGTTGCAGGCTTACCTTTGGGTTCAACTGAGATGATTCGTCCAACGGTATTGGTGAACATTATTGGTCAGCATCCAAAGACTGAAGATGTGTTGGCTTTAGAGGGTGCACATTTGCACCTTTATAACAAGTCAGAACGTGAAGGTCGTAAAATTGGTCATATTACCTTAATGCCAATCGATAGCTCAGAATTGACTACACTCTGTCGCCAATTGTCGAAAATTTTACCAAACCCATTAGCATTAAGTGAAGATATGACCATCTAGACTTTAAGTTGCTGATAAAAAAAGCGATCACACGAGTGGTCGCTTTTTTATTTATCTTGTTTAAGGCATGATTGCGCCTCTTTAAAAATCACTTGCCATTGGTCGGATGAAATTTTAAAAAAATTGCATAATAATTATACTATTAGTTCTGATTAGAATACATATTTTGAACTGTGTATAAGTTTGATTATGGCTTATGTGAGCCATCTTAACTTTGAATTCAAAGTGGTTTTAAATTCAAAATAATAGGCTTACAGGATATTTTGAATTCAAAGTTACTATTGAGGTTTGAATTCAAAAATGTATTTAAAGATTTATATCTAAATTCTTATCTATTGAGTAAATTAAATTATTTTAATATCTATAATTTTCAATGATTTAGGTTGATTTGTAGTATTGGATGACTGTGGATAAGTTTTTTGAATTTAAATGTTGTGTGGCGGTTTAAATTTAAATTCAATAACAAATGAATTTAAAACTAGGTTGTGGATAAGTTATTAAATTTAAATTTTCAAAATAAATTTAAAAAAGTAGAAAGTATGAATTTAAATTTACGATTCGATGCTTTAATTTTTAGAGTGAGCTGTTAAGGTAAAGACATAATTCCAACATTTTAGAATTACAGGGTCTTATGCAACGGCTTGCACTCACGATAGGTTCATTTTTTTTAGCGATATCTCAAACTCATGCTGAGTTGATTATTAATGGTCAGTCTGTGACAGCCTCGCCATCCATGACGCCAACTGTGTCATCCGCTCCTAATTTTCAGCAATGCATCTCGAATTTAAAATCACAAGCGATCACTAGAGGGGTTAGTTCGGCGACGTATGATCGTTACACGCAGAATTTAACTCCTGACTATTCTGTGATTGAACGTTTAAATTATCAGCCTGAATTTTCGACGCCAATTTGGGATTATTTGTCAGGTTTAGTTGATGATGAACGTGTTCAATTGGGGCAACAGAAACTTCGACAGCATCGAGAAACACTTGACCGTGTAAGTGTGGCTTATGGCATTCCAGCTGAAATGGTGGTTGCAGTTTGGGGAGTTGAGAGTAACTATGGTGATATTTCTGGACGCTATCCATTGCTTCAAGCTTTGGGAACTTTAAGCTGTGAGGGGCGCCGTCAATCGTATTTTAGAGGTGAATTTTTTACCACCATGAAACTTTTACAGCGTGGTGATGTTCGGGAAGAACAATTGAGAGGATCGTGGGCAGGGGCTTTTGGTCATACTCAGTTTATGCCTTCAACCTATGATGAGCTTGCTGTAGATTTTGATGGTGATGGACGACGTGATCTAGTCTCGAGTATTCCAGATGCTTTGGCTTCAACAGCAAATTTTTTGAAGAAAAGAGGATGGCAAACTGGTCAACCTTGGGGATTTGAAGTGCAGATTCCTGCTGGAATGTCAGTTGTAGGTGAGGGGCGACGTAATAAGAAAGCATTGTCTTATTGGGTCAATCAAGGATTGAATAGAGTGGATGGCTCCCCTTTAATTCAGGGTAATCTTTCTGCATCTTCTCAAGCTGGGTTGCTTGCGCCTGCTGGCAGTGCTGGGCCGGTCTTTCTAGTATTTAAAAATTTTGATGCTATATATAGTTATAACGCAGCAGAAAGTTATGCGTTGGCAATCGCACATTTATCAGATCGATTGCAAGGAAAAGCTAAAATTGCAAAAGCTTGGCCGACTGATGATCCTGGTACATCAAGAGCAGAACGCCGAGAAATTCAACGCTATTTAATCCGGCGCGGTTACGATATTGGTGCGATTGATGGTTTAATTGGGGATAAAACTCGACAGGCAATTCGTCAAGAGCAAACCCGATTGGGCTTAAATCCTACAGGTCGAGCGGGACAGCAGATATTGAGTGCATTTAGAAATGAGCAGGCTCAGCTGATGATGCAATAAATAGGTTCTCGGATTAAAAAAGGTCAACATAGGTTGACCTTTTTTTGTGATGATGTTTCTAAATAATAGAGCGATCGATTTTAACAGCATCGAGTAAGTCAAAAATGACTAAGGTTACATCTTGACTTAATTCTCGATCGTTAAAAATTTCATAAGCTGTAATGGTGACATCTGTATCGCTTGGAAGCTGGCGTTGTTCCTCTTCAATTAAATCTTGAATAGGTAATAATGTTTGCTTAATTTGAATATGTAAGACGTCTTCGAATTTAATGTTCTCATCATCGAGTTCGATGAGTTGTTTATTGAAATATGGCAGTAAAATTGAGTAGAGATAAGGTTGAAGCTCGACAATATCAAATATTTCAATATCACGAGTTTCCTCGATCGTGCTGATATGATCATTTACCTCAAGAATAATATGATAATAACTCACGTCTCTCTCCTCTGATTAATTTTAAAATACCTTAACACGAATTCAAAACTATTCAATTAAATCCGTAATTTAATTATGGGATTGAGATGTGGCGCTGATTTTATCGACTTTTTAGCAGTTCGAGGTCGGCAGTAGTCAATTTAAAATTGGAGAAATTCTGCTTTTCTAGAATTGGATACATTAAGGCATTGGGGTCATTAGTATGCTGAAGACCTAATGCATGGCCAAATTCGTGAGCTAATGTGATTCGAAGCTCATCTATAGATTGAAATTCATAAATATTGATTTCACGACCATTAAACTCGCCTTTGTGGAACATTTTGGTTTGAAAAACTTGGTTAAACTCATTAATAGCTTTACGTTGTTGGTGTTGGGATTGGTTGAATTTTTCAACTTTATCGTTGAGTTCTGTTCGTAAGATGTTAAATCGTTCAATATTGCTTTCAATCCCAAGCTTCTGCTGTGTGAGCCGTGTCTTAGAGGTATTGATCTGCTGAAGTTGTGAATCTGTAATAGATGTGTTTAAGCCATTAATATGGTGGACGAAATTATTATGTTGATCTAGATCATTACTATAGTTGTGTTGCTGCTGTTCAATTTGCTGTTTTAAAAATTCAAGTTGTTGTGATTCTTGCTCTAGCTGTAATCTCATTTGGTCGGCTAATGATTTGCTATTTTCAAATTGCTTTAGCGTATGTTTTCTATAATTGGATTCATTTTGACGTTCATCAAAAATGAGATTAATTGTAAGACGAGCATTGGGGTCGTAAACGAAATACTTTTGTTGAGTTTGATTTTCCCAGATATTCGCTGCCTCTTGAGTTATTTGGCGTAATGCCTCTGTATCAAGTTGAAATCTTGGGTCAATAAACCCAATACGATATCTTAGGCGTTGATCAATGGGGTGTTGAAGCCGATCTAAAGTTGAATTGTGATTTAATTGAGGATGAATAAAACGTTGTACAGCAAAATATGCAACGCATAAAAAGGAAAAGATCAGAATAATGGAGCGCATCATGCGAGCAATTCAACTTAATTTTTATTCAATGTAGCCTAAAAAAACATTTTGGAAAATAAAACATCAAAATATATGAGCTCCAGTGTGTATAAAAATGAAAATTATTCGTAAAATTTAAATGAATGATGAAAATAAATATGAATAATGATTAAAAAATGAGTGAAAATTCATGTTTTTCATCTTTTTAGTCGAAAAAAGCATCACCCGTTGAAAATAAGTGAAATAAGGGGTTGCAAGGGAGGAAAAAATCTATAGAATGCACCCCATACCGACGAGATACACGGAAACGAGCGAAGCAGGTTGCTGAGTTGTTAAGTGTTTCGAGTCCAGCTTCTAGCATTGA
>NZ_JBWYIX010000019.1:0-18638 GCF_056779935.1 Acinetobacter sp. ANC_7512
TGGTAGTGTGGGGTTACCCATGTGAGAGTAAGTCATCGCCAGCTCATTATTCTAAACACCCCCTTCAATAGAAGGGGGTGTTTTTTTATATCAAAAAATTGAAATAAAGATATAAAAATAAAAGCCCTCATGAGAGGGCCTTGTATCAAATAATAGATTAAAGTTGTCGTCGAGCGTGTTTTAACGCAGTTCTTAGGCCTTCCTCTAGCGTTGGATGGTAGAAAGGGTGATCTAGAATTTCATCAACAGTAAGATCACTGGAGATAGCCCAAGCGAGCAAATGTGCTAAATGTTCTGCTGAATAACAAAGAAATTCTGCTCCGAGAAGTTTACGTGAGTGTCGATCGACGTAAAGCTCTACAGCCCCAATATTTTGTCCATTGACAATCGCTCGTCCTTGCTTTTCGTAGGATACGATACCTGTAACGAACTCATGATTGGCTTTACGCAGTGTTTGATAATTGGAGCCGATCCCTGCCATTTCTGGCGAACTAAACATAATACCTAATGGCGTAAGACTTTTTTTCTGACTCGATTGATGTTGATTGAGGCAATTATGAACCGCCAATTTACCTTCATAAGACGCTTCATGCTGGATAGGCGTTGCAGTAAATGCATCACCTACAATGTAAATGGGGTAGTCACCAAGCTGTTTAGTGGTTGGATCAACAGGTAATTTCTTTAGATCAATGAATTCATCATTTATATGCTGAATATTTAACGTATCTAAATTCGTAGTACGACCAGTCGCAGATAATAGGTAATCAACTTCTATAGATTGATTGCTACCATTTTCGATAAAGTTAATTTGAACCTTATCTTCGCCTAATTTCTCAACCTGCTCGGGTAAAATCTCATATTTGATATTTAATTCTTTTGAGAATATTTCTTGAGCAAGCGTTTGTAAGTCTGGGCTAGTCAATGAACCAATTTTTTTACTGCGAGCAAAAACTGTAGTTTCCACACCTAGACGCTGCATGGCTTGTGCAAGTTCGATTGCAATGACACCGCTTCCAATTACAGCTAAACTTTTTGGTAAAGTAGGTATTTCAAAGACTTGATCAGAAGTTAAATATAAATGACCAAGTTTTTGTTGCCAATCTTGATTTACTGTTGGTCTTGAACCAACAGCGATAATGAACGATTTAGCTTGGTATTTCTTATTATTAACATTGATTGTGTTTGCATTTACAAATGTTGCGCGACCTGAAATTTTGTGCGCTGTAGGCCATGAATTAACGTCCTTCAGTGTTGCATTTGTAAATCGATCACGTAATTGTTGTACATGTTGCACAACATCTTTAGTGTCAATTTGAGAAGAAATTTTTAGCCCAAGTTGTTCTGAAGTTCTCGCATTATAGGCAAGATTAGCTGATGAAATTAGAACTTTACTCGGCATACAACCTACTCGAGCACAAGTGGTATCCCACGGACCGTCGTTCACAATAAGTATATTTTGTGTAGTTTTAATGGCTTCTTTATAAGCTGAAATACCAGCAGTACCAGCTCCAATAATAATGATATCGTACATATTGTATTGACTAAGAATGATTTGAATTCACTATATAAAAAAACCTTCGATGAAGAAGTTTTTTTTTCAATTTATTACACTTAAACCTTTAACTTTTGGTGATATCCACATTATTGAAAATTTGTATCATTTAAAACTAAGTATTTTCATGGTTGTTATTGAAATAAGATGAAAGAAAAAGGCGCTTGTGCGCCTTTAAAATGAATAAAATACATTTATCTTATAATGATGTACCTGCATGCACACCAACAGTTGGTTTTACATTCATCGATGTGCAACCGAGTAAAAGAAACGAACAACATAATGCAATACAAATTTTATTCATGAATAAGTCCTAATGAATTTGCTTTATTAAATAGTAACGTAGAACGACTACCTGACTTACATACTAAAAGTATAGGTTTAGGTAGACTATTGTAATACTTCGCAAACTCATGAACATCTGCATCTGTTATTTGACCTGAAATAACAGGTTGGTAAATCAAACTGATTTTAGACTTTTCGGCTAAAGCTCTTAATTCACTTGCAGTTGTTTCGTTACCTGATTCTTGATCAGGACGGTTAACGATCACAGACTTAAATCCCTGCTGCATTAAGGCATTGAATTTTGTAGCCGTCATATGACCCGATACACTCACAGATGGATTAAGTGCTTTACTGAGCGGTTCTGATGCTGAATGACTTAGCGTTACGATACTAAAAATGAAGGTGGAAAGGATGAATCTAAACCACATCTTAGTCATCAAGCAAATCCATTTGTTTTGCTAATTGGTAAAGATTGTTAGAGCGATTTCCCGTACGGCAGAACATTAATACTGGTTTTGGTAGCTCATTGAAATGATTTGCAAAAGTACGAACATCAAGCTCAGTAATTTGACCTGCAACTACAGGTTGATATACATAATCTAAGCCTTGAGCGCGTGCAGCTTCTTCAATTTGGGCACTTGTTGGCTGTTCTGGTCCGCCTTCCATATCGGGGCGATTATTAATCACAGATTTAAATCCTTTTTCAACAACTTGAACTAAATGTTCTGGCCCAATTTGACCAGCAAAACCTACATTTTCACTCATTGCGTCACTCCCAAAATAAATTAAAAGACTATGCTACTATCATAGCATCTCGCTCAGATATGAGCTTTGATCGACACAAAAAATTTAAAATAAAAATCGTATGAATACATGCATGGAGCACCTATGTACGATTACACCGTAGAGCCGCTGTACGTACAAAAAGCAAATGAGTTGATCGCTGCTGACCTTTATTTGCCTGTCAAAGTTAAAAGACCTCCTGTGCTTATTATGGCGCATGGTTTTGCAGGATTACGTCAATTCAAATTAATCCAATATGCGCAACGTTTTGCTCAATCAGGTTTCGCGGTTGTACTCTTTGACTATCGTTGTTGGGGAGGAAGTACGGGTAAACCACGAGAAATGGTCTCTGTCCGTCAGCAGCTAGAAGATTGGTATGCTGTGATTGCGCATATCAAATTATTCCCTTTGGTTGATGGGCACCAGCTTTTCTTATGGGGAACGGGTCTGAGTGGCGGATATGTTCTAAAACTTGCATCTGAGTTAAATGGGATTCGGGCTGCAATAGCGCAAGTACCCTTTGTGGACGGAAATGCCAGCAGTAAAATTTATCCAATTCAACATATGGCGCAGGCTTTAAAGTTATCGAGTCAGGATTTAATGGCAGCCAAAGTTGGACGTGTTGGAAAAAAAATGCCTGTCGTTCATCCTTATGCATTAAGTTTTTACCCGAGTCAGGATAGTTATCAAGGGTATATGTCGATCGTTGATTCAAACTATTATTGGAGCGGTGAGGTGCCTGCAAGAGCTATGTTGGACGTCATACGATTTCGACCGATTACTACGGCAAGAAGTATTAAAATTCCTGTGTTATTTATTGCTGCCAAGAAAGATGCAGTTATTCCCATAGAAATTAGTCGTGAAACGGTAACCAATATGGCACCTTATGTGGAATACCATGAGTGGAATATGACACATTTTGATATTTATCAAGTAAATTGGATGGAAAGCGCAATCAAGCTTCAATTAGAATTCTTAGATCAAAATAGAGGAGTAAACTCATGATTGTTGTTTGTCCATCTTGTGGCGCAAAAAATCGTGTACCTGAAGATAAAATCCAATCTCAGCCGAATTGTGGTCAATGTCATGAGCATTTGATTCCGCTTGCCCCTATTGAGCTGAATGAGCAAAACTTTAGTAACTTTATTACCAACAGTGATTTACCAGTATTGATTGATCTTTGGGCAGAATGGTGCGGGCCTTGTAAAATGATGGCACCGCATTTTGCTGAAGTAGCCAAATCAAATCCGCATGTGGTTTTTGCGAAGATAGATACTGAAGCGAATCCGCGCTTAAGTGCTGCCTTTAATGTTCGTAGTATTCCAACGTTGGTATTGATGAATAAAACGAATGAAATTGCTAGAATAAGTGGTGCATTACGTGCAAATCAATTACAAGATTGGTTAAATCAGCAATTAAATGCTTAACCAATAGGCCAATATTTGGAGTGACTGTGTCAGATTCTCAACTTAAGCCAGAAGGTACATTATCCCTTCAAACCATTGCTATGCCTGCAGATACCAACTGGAGTGGGGATGTTTTTGGTGGTTGGATTGTTTCACAAATGGATTTGGCTGGAGCTATTCATGCAGAGCGTTATACAAAAGGTCGCTGTGCAACCATTGCAATTAATCAAATGACATTCCTTGTGCCTGTTAAGGTGGGTGATGTCATTAGTTGTTATACTAAAATTTTAAAGCTCGGAAATACCTCAATTCAAATGCAAATTGAAGTATGGGATAGTCACGACTCTTCACGTCCAGCGAAAAGAGTGACAGAAGGTGTTTTCACTTTTGTTGCGGTGGATGTGAAAGGGGCAAAACGCCAGATTCCAGATGATGTTAAACAAAAGTTTCAAGAATCTCTAAGCATCTAATCACAAAAAATCCCAACATCGTTGGGATTTTTTATTAGGGAAACTTTTTTAGGATCAATATGATCATGAGCTTTATTGCTTAAGTTGAGATTTTGCAATCCAAGCCCAGAGCATTTCACATTGAATTGGCTCTTCGCCAGATTCATCTGTCACGATCACCTTGACAAGGGTTTCACCTTTTTCAGACTCTTGCATCTGTTTTTGTTGATCATCAGTCAATGTCGCGACTGCGGTCATCGCACCTTTAGATGGGCGTTTGAAATCTACTTTTAAGCTTTTTATTAATACGATTGAGGTATCGGGTACATTCATGCCGGTAACAAAGCCTGTAGCTGTTTCAGCGATCAGCGCCATTGCGCATGCATGCACTTGACCAATATGATTTTGCATTGCTTTGTGGTTTTCGATTTTAACGACAACTTTAGCATGACTAACTTCAAGATATCGTAATTTGGCAGTTCCCACCATTGGAACGACACGGCCAAAAGCTTTGCTCCATAAAGTACTACGGATACCTTGTGGAAACTTAGATGTCGCTTTTACTAACTTAGATAAACGATTGCCTTTTGCCATGATCAGTTCCTATGATGGAGCAAAGAGATTAGTCTTTGAAGTTGTTAAATTGAAGTGGGATACCGAATTGTTGTTCTTTTAAGAACGCCATAACTTGTTGTAAAGTATCGCGCTTCTTGTCAGTGACTCGGATTTTATCGCCCTGAATAGAAGATTGCACTTTGATACCACTTTCTTTAATGGCTTTATTAATTTTTTTTGCTGTATCAGAGTCAAGACCGTCTTTAAGTTTAATCACTTGAATGACATTTTTGCCAGATGCTGTCATTTTTTGCGGATCTAGTGCCTGAACGTCGACCTTGCGTTTATAAAAGTGATTTTCCAGCATGTTGTAAACTTGCTCACATTGGAAGTCACTTTCAGTCGAGATCTTAATTTCTTTATTTTTTTCGTTTAATTCGATTGAAACGTCTTGACCACGGAAGTCGAAACGCGTTCCGATTTCCTTTTGTGTGTTTTGAACTGCATGATTTACTTCAAAAATCTCTAATTCTGAAACAATATCGAAAGATGGCATAGTTTAGACCTTTACAAATAGAAAGAATATCTGAGATGCTAGGGATGTTTTCTTCATTTGCCAAGTGTTGTTTACATCAAAGGAGTGCGCAATGATCCGTAAACAAGAAATTACAACATTTGAGTTCCCAGCTGACGCGATTATCTGGGATGTACGTGATACAAGTGCTTATGCTGAAGCACATGTGAAAGGAGCGGTGAACCAACCGATTTCCACACTTTCAGCAGATAGTCTGACTCAAGTTGCAGCGGATCAACCGATTTACATTTTATGTGGCGGCGGAAGTAAAGCACCACGTGCTGCAGAACTATTAGAAGGCTTTGATAGTTCACGTGAATATGTGGTCTTAATGGGTGGTACTCGTGCTGCTCGTGAGGCAGGATTACCTTTAGAGCAAGGTTAATCATGGTTGAAAAAAAGCGCCTTATGGCGCTTTTTTAGTTTCAATAAATCATGGTGATTGAGTTTTAGCCTGAAAATATGGCTTCTTTATTCTTACTTTCTTTCTAAATCGATGAACATCGAGTTTATTGAGTAAAGTTTCAGATACAGGGCATGCTGTTTTTAAGATTTGAGCCACTAGAATTTCAGCACACAAAGGAGCAAATAAAAAGCCTTTAGAGCCCAAACCTGAGAGTGTATAAATTTCAGTATCAGATTCAACCTGACCTAAAAGCGGAAAATAATCCTGACTTTGTGCACGAACAGAAGCTCTACCATGCCAAGAATGATGGTCAGGAAATTGTGCAGCAATATCTGGTGCGAAATCTGCAAGTAACCTGTAGTTATGTTCATGATCTTCATCAAGAACATCTTGATCATCTCGATTAGGGTAAAAAGAAGCACCTAAAATGATTTGATGATCATTTAAAGGCATACAGTAGCCACCATAGCTATATGCTTCATGTTTCTTGAACTGTGTGGATGAAACATGGTTAAACCAGCTAACTTGACCACGTATTGGTTTTAAAATCGGGAAATCATCAAAAAGATTCATACTTTCACGGGCACAACAAATAATCACATGGTCAAATTGATATTGTTGTCCAACATGATCTGTTATACCGACTTGATGATTGGCAAGTAGATCCCACGATTTGATTGTCGCTTGCTGAAATTCGATCAGTTCATTCGATAATATTTCTTTAGCCAAATCATGTGGTCTGATTGTTCCAGCCTGTTTCAAGGTGAGGAATGCTTGGTTGAACAGGCTGTTTTCAGCAGCACAATTTGCTTCGAGTATGTTTTCTGGATATTGATTTGCAAGATCGAGAAGTTCATCAGCGTGTTTAAGAGGGATTTGATGGACTTGCGCGGCGTCAAAGGCTTCAAATTTTGAATAATGGTTCATTGCATGTTGCCATGCTAATGTCATTAAATGATCGGCACTTTGTTCAATTGGACAGAGCTTGGGATTCAATAAAGCCAGAGGATTTCCTGACGCGCCACTTAATGGCTCATGGCGGTCAAATAGGCTGACGCGGTGACCTCTTAATGCAAAGGCATAGGCACAACTTAAACCCGCAATTCCAGCGCCTACAATGCCTATACGGCGTTGAGAACTTGAGTGTGGTTTGTATTGGTAATCTTCGGGAGAGAGTTCACTTTTTTCAGCCTCTTCGTCTAAAGGAAGTAAAACTCCCTTTAGCATTTCACGTTTGTGTCCGAACCCTTTTGGGCGTGTAATTTTCACGCCGTGTTTTTTTAATCCTCTTTTGAGGATGCCAGCAACACTGAAAGAGGCAAAAGTAGTTCCAATATCTGATAGTCGAATAATTTGATTCAGAACTTGTTCTTCCCACATATCTGGATTACAGGCAGGAGCAAATCCATCTAAAAACCATGCATTGACAGTGCTAGTTTTGGCAATGACTGGAAAAACATCATGTGCATCACCTAACCAAATATCAATACTAAAACGCTCATCTGGAAAATGAAGGCGGTGGCATCCTGCAATCGGCAGTGGATATTGGGCAATGAGTTGATCTGATAAATGTTTCAGTTCAGGCCAAGCATTTAAAGCTCGGATCAGATCAGCCTTGCTCAATGGAAATTTTTCCACCGTAATGACATGCAGTTGACTATGATTATTTGGACGAATTGATTGCCAAAGTTGCCAAAGGGTGAGGATATTTAAACCCGTGCCGAAGCCAGTTTCTCCGACTGTGAAATGTTCAAATGGTTTTAAGTCCGATAGGCGTTCATGTAGATCATTACCATTGATAAAGACATGACGCGTTTCAAGAAGTCCATTGGCTTTTGAAAAATAAACATCACCGAAAATTTTAGAAACTGGAATATCGATTCCATCAACGAGTTGCCAATCGAGATCAGCAGTTTGAATGGCCTGAGTCAAAATTTGAAACCTTTGAAAAGCGTGTCAGTGGTTTACCACTGACGACGTCGTTTTGTATAGATGTAACTGGCAATAATAAAGCCGACAAAAATACCGACAGCCATTGTTGCTGCACCGTACAAAAACATTTGAGCACTACGTTCACTTTGAAGCACCTGAATTTGTACACCTAAATTATCATTTTTTAGTTGTAATTCTTGATTCTGTGCTAAAGCTTCTAGGTTTGCTTTTTCAAGCTGTTGGAGACGTGTTGCTTGGTCTTTGACTAAAGCTTTTACTTTTGCTTCTTGAAGCGCTTTATTTCGTGCAATTTGTTCAGCTGTAAGTGGCTTTGCAGGCGTAGCTGTTGCTGGCTGAGACTGTGCAGCTGGATTCGCTGGTGCAGCAGTAGTTGCTGCGGGTTCAGCCCAAGCTGAAGATACCAATGCAAAACTGATGAAAAGAGCAGAGCGTGTCAAATTCATCATCTTATTCATGTGGTAATGCTTTATTAAAAGGTTTTACGTCAATGCTGGCATAAATACCTTCTTTTAAAAAAGGCTCATCTGCTAACCATTCATCTAACGCTTCACGGCTTTCAAAATCTAAAATAAGGGTGCTGCCATAAAATCCAGCTTGTGGGTTATTACGATCTTTTGGCATCGCGCCAGCGACGATTACGCGACCTTCCTCAGCCAGTTTTTCAAGGCGTGCAAGGTGTTGTGGGCGTGTTGCTAAGCGTTTTTCAACAGTACCTTCTTGGTCGGTACACGTCACTACAAATAAGGGCATGGCGAAATCTCTATATCCTCTTTCAACACGATTATTCTTCTGCAGATTTAAAGTGTTTTCGTAAAATGATGAATTGAATAATGATAAATGAAAACATCACAATCATGTCACCAAAAGCAGTAAATTCACCCCAATATTTTCCATCCATGAACACGAAAGCAAAGAAAATATGCAATGATGCCATACCAACAAACATCGCGGCCCAAGCATAGTTTAAATTTTTCCACCCCTGCGGTGTTAAATTTAAAATAGGACCAAATAAGCGTTGAATGAGAGGTTTGCGGTCTTTACCAAAATAAGGTGAAATTAAGAAAGCACCAGCAAATACAAAGTTCAGGATCGCTGCTTTGAGACGAATATAAAAATCATCACTCAACATGAGAGTAATCCCACCAAAAATCACCGTCATAAATAAAACAATCCATTGTTGTTTATCAAGGTGAAATTTTTGGCGGACAAATAATGCGCCGTAGACCACGAGCATAGAAATGATTAAGCCCGTTGTAGCAACGAGAATATGGTTATTATCGACACCACCTGCAGAGCCGATCCATTGCAGTAAAGGGTGATTGTTATCTTTGGGATCGACAGTTTTGTAAAGCCAAAAGAAAATTATGAGTGGCACAAAGTCTAAAAGTGCTTTCATGTTAAAGTATCTATGCAGTTCAGGTGGATGGGTTAGTATAAAAGATGCAAGGCGTAGATTTACACACACATAGTAATATTTCTGATGGAACTTTGTCGCCAGAGTTACTGGTTCAAGCTGCGCTCGAAAAAGGGATACATACCCTTGCACTGACTGACCACGATAGCATGGATGGTTTGGTTTTGGCTGAAAAAGTTGCAAAAAATCAACCAATTCAAATTATTTCAGGTGTGGAAATTTCAAGTCAGTGGTCTAGACCTTCGACCAAAAAAAATTATGGTGTGCATGTGGTCGCATTGAATATGCAATCACCTGATCCTTTGCATAAGCTACTAGAACAACAAAAGATGATTCGAGCTGAACGTGCTCAACTCATCTGTGAATTGTTGAAGCCTCTTATTGGAGAGGATATTTACGCGGATGTGGTTGCGAAGGTCGAGGGTATACCTGATCGTGTGACACGAACCCATATTGCGAAGACGCTGGTCGAGAAGGGTCATGTTTCACGTCCGCAACAAGCTTTTGACAAATATATCAAAGAAGGTAAAAAAGCTTATGTTCAGTTTGAAGGACTTGGTCTGGAGGAAACGATACGTGTAATTCATAAGGCTCAAGGGTTTGCTGTTTTGGCACATCCTACCCGTTATGATTTATCTGCGACCAACATTCGTTATTTAATTGAAATATTTGCACGTTATGGAGGCGACGCAGTTGAGTTGCCACCTGCGATTGAACCTACCTCGACGCGACAAATGGTAGACCGAATGATTGCCCAATTTGGGCTTAAAGTATCAGTTGGAAGTGATTTTCATGGAGATAATATGCCATGGATAAAATTGGGGGATATCCCTCAAGTGAAAGAGGAGCAGGTTGGCATCTGGGAAAGTTTTATTGTATAGAAATTCTCTTATAACAACGGATAAGAGAATTTCAGGCGGCGATAAGACATTCAGTTGTCACGAATCAAAGTAAGTTGTGATCTTGTGCTTGGATCGGTGGAGGAGTTGGTTTTCCTAAAGTCCCGAGTAGTTCAATCTCGATTGTACGAACCATGGCATCGAGTGGAAGATCATTACTTTGTGTACCAAAAGGCTCTTCTATTTCAGAGCTGAGCGCATCAAGCCCCAAAAACGTATATGCTAAAATACCGACTAAAAGTGGTGTCGCCAAACCGAGCACCGAGCCTAAACTAAATGGAAGCATAAAACAGAAAAAATAAACGGTACGGTTTAAGAGTACTGAATAAGCATAAGGTAAAGGAGTTGTAGCAATACGATCACAGCCTGTTTGAACCAAACTTAATTCAGTTACATGTTGGTTCATTTGTGTATAAATAATGTCTGAAATTTCGCCTTCTTTCAGTGACTGCATCAACTCCCATTGAATCAAACTTAATGTGTATTGTGGTGCATTGGCTTGCTGGTAAAGTTGAGTTAAAGCTTGTGGGCTCATGCCACTGGTTTGATGCAAAGCATCGGGACTGACTGTTTGATGACGAAGACGGTCACGCAGTACGTTCGCAAAAACAATCATATGCTGAATTACACGTTCACGACGACCTTGCGGCAAGATCCGGCAGTCTCGATCGAAATGTCGAGCATTGGCGATTAAGCTTCCCCATAATTTACGCGCTTCCCACCAACGGTCATAACATGCCGAATTTTTGAAACCTAAAAAAATCGACAATACTACTCCGATCAGTGTAAACCCAACCAAAGGAATTTCAGGGAATCTATAGAGATTTATATATTCAATTCCCCCCACGATTGCTGAAATCAGCATAACGATTCCAAGTGGAGGTAATACCTTCGGTAAGATAGTTCCACGCCATGAAAATAATAGTTTTAGCGTATCGGTTTGATCACGAACAATCATGTAAATCAATCTTTCATTTTTCTATGATCTTCACTAGTTCAGCGAGTATTGTCAATGATAAAAAATGGAAACTTCGAGCAATTTTATTCTGTAATTTATAGACTTATTCTCGGATCAGTTGGTGCTCCATAAAAGAGTAGCTGCCTTCGGTGGAAATGATGACATGATCGAGTAATTTAACCTCAATTAAATTACAAGCTCTACTTAAAGATTTCGTCAAATTGATATCGTCAATTGAGGGCTGAGGAATTCCTAAAGGATGATTATGTGCAATAATCACAGCACTCGCCTGAGTGTGGATGATATGTCGAATAAACTGATTAATTGAAACTGCACAGTGGTTAGTAGAACCAAAGAATAATTTTTTAAAATTAATTTTTCTGAGCCTTGCATCTAAACAGAGTACCGCGAAAATCTCTTGAGATTCGCCAATAAGTTCATAGCGAAGATAATCTTGAATTAAATCAGAGCGACTTAAATCAATTTGTTGGTTCAATTGATGTTGCAAGTAACGCCGTCCAAGCTCTTTTACAGCCATCAATTGAGAGTATTTAGTGTCTCCCATGCCATGGAACATGCGAATTTCATCTATCGATGCATCAAACACTGCATTTAAGCTTCCAAAATGTTGCAACATCAATCTTGCTAATTCGACCGCAGAATGTTGTTGAGATCCTGATCTTAAAAAGATGGCGAGGAGTTCTGCATCAGAGAGGCTATGAGCACCTTGGCGGAGTAATCTTTCTCGCGGTCGTTCTTGTTCGGGCCATTGTTTGATCGAATTATTCATTATTATTCACTGTTTTAAATTATTTTAACTTTTGAATATTCACCAAGGTATATCTTGGGTGGCAGAATATTTAATGCTATTGTGAGCGCCACTGCAATAAAAAGGTGACGTGATCTTGAGTTTTGATCTTAGTGTGTTCTCCAATAAAAATATTATTCTTGCTGTTACTGGTGGTATTGCTGCTTATAAAAGTGCCATCTTAGTACGCCGACTTAAAGATTACGGATTTAATGTCCGAGTTGTAATGACTCAAGGTGCCCAAGCTTTTATTACGCCGCTTACCTTTCAAGCATTGTCGGGTAATCCAGTACATACAGAACTTCTAGATACAGAAGCTGAAGCTGGAATGGGGCATATCGAATTAGCACGATGGGCGGATTTGGTGCTTGTCGCTCCTGCCAGTTGTGACAGTATTGCTAAATTTGCTTGTGGATTAGCGGATGATTTACTCAGTACACTTTATTTGGCAACAAAAGCACCTGTTTGGATCGCACCAGCCATGAATCAACAAATGTGGGCGGCTAAAGCAACACAGCGCAATTTGAGTACTTTGGTCGATGATGGTGTGCATGTCATTATGCCTGAGGCGGGTTCTCAAGCGTGTGGCGATGTTGGATTAGGACGTATGCCTGAGCCTGAAGATTTAGCTGAACAGGTACGAGAATATTTCCATAAAGCGCAGCGTGCAATTGCAGAAAAATTTGGCTTGCTGGCGGGTAAAAAAGTGACGATTACCGCAGGTCCAACTCGAGAGGCAATTGATCCAGTGCGTTATATTTCAAACCACAGCACTGGAAAAATGGGGTTTGCTATTGCTGCTGCATGTTATTCAGCAGGTGCTGAGGTGACACTGATCGCGGGTCCTGTCAGTTTAGATACACCGAATGGGGTGAAGCGTTTAAATGTATCTTCAGCGAGACAGATGCTTGATTTAAGCATGAATCAGTTGGAAACAGGATGTGATGTATTTATTGCGACAGCTGCCGTAGCGGATTATCGTGTTGCAGAAGTTGCGGAACATAAAATCAAAAAAGCTGGTGATGAGTTAGCTGTCTCTCTTGTTAAAAATCCTGATATCGTGGCGACGATAGCTTTGCAAGACAAACGTCCATTTATGGTCGGTTTTGCAGCTGAAACGCGTAATGTTGAAGAATATGCCGCAGGTAAATTGGTGGCTAAGAAACTAGATATGATCGCATGCAATGATGTTTCAAGAGCGGATATTGGTTTTGCTTCAGATGAAAATGCGATGACTGTGTTTTTTGCTGAACAATATGAAATGGAAAAACGTGATCTTGAAAAAGCTTCAAAGCAAGAAATTGCACAACAATTGGTTGAAGCTATCCATGATGCATTACATCAAGAAAAACGACCTGTTTAAATGTAGGATATAAAAAAGACCGCAAATGCGGTCTTTTTTATAAGGGTAAACTTAATCAGACCATTAAGCTTGACCTTCAGCAGCTGCAGCTTGAGCGCGTTGCATGTTCGCCTCAAACTCAGCATCAAAGTTAATCGGTGTAAGAAGTAATTGAGGGAAGCTACCTTTAGTTACAAGATCATTCACCGCTTCACGAAGGAATGGGAACAAAATATTAGGGCAATAAGCACCAAGAATGTACGGAAGACGTTCATCTTCAACGCCATCAATCAAGAAAATACCTGATTGTGTTACGTCTACGATAAATGCAGTTTCACCTGCATTCGCAGCTTGTACAACCACTTTTAAAGAAACTTCAAAATGAGTTGGATCTACTTTTTCAGCTGATGAAGAAAGATTGATGTTTAACTCAGGTTGCCATTCTTTTGTAAAAACCGCAGCACCAGGAACTTCAAAAGAAATGTCTTTTGTATAAATACGTTCTAATGCTAATTGTGGTTGAACTTGTTGTTCTTCACTCATTCTTAATTCCTTAGATTTAGTGATTATGCCAATAATTCGTCTAGTTTACCTTCACGCTCTAAAGCATAAAGTTGGTCGAAACCACCGATGAATTGATCTTTAATGAAAATTTGTGGCACTGTGCGGTGGTTGGTTTTTTGCATTAACTCAACACGAACCTCAGGTGCTTCTTTTGATAAATTAATTTCTTTGTACTCAATGCCTTTACGTTCAAGGAGTTGCTTTGCACGTACGCAATAAGGACACATCGTTGTTGAATATACAGTCACTTGAGCTGTCATTTTACAAACTCCTTAAGCTTTTTTGCTTTTTACTAAAGGTAAGCCTTGAGCTTTCCAGTTACTGATACCACCGTCTAAACGATAACTATCTGTATGACCGACTTGTTGTAGAGCAGAGCCTGCAACTTGGCCTAAATTACAAATGAATACCAATGGACGGTCCGCAGCTTTTAATTCTTCAACATTTGCAGCAATTTGACTATATGGAATATTACGACTACCGCTAATATGACCTTCACGGAAATCTTTAGCATCGCGCAAATCAATCAGCATCGCATTTTTAGCTTTCACTAAAATTCCGAGCGATTGTGGAGAAATTTTACGACCACTACGTTGTCCTTCAAAAACGAAAAACAAAACAATAAGGGCCCCTAAAATTGCAAATAAAAAGGGGTGATTCCCCATAAATTCGAACCAACGTTCCACAAATCACCTAATGACTAATTAAAAACTGCGTTGAGTATAACGTATATATATGGTGATCAAAATCACCGCTTCAAGGGCGTGCTTAAAGAAAACTAATTTTTTTGTTGCGCCTCAGTAATCTCATCAATTAGACGTAGATAACTTTCTAAACGTCTTTGTAAAATATCACCATTTTTGACACCTTCTTTAAGCGCACATTGCTTTTCGTGCGTATGGGTGCAATTGCGATACTGACAATGTCCTAAGAGTGCAGAAATTTCAGGAAAGCCACCATCGATTTTCTCATGATCTAAATGCCATAAGCCAAATTCACGAATACCTGGGGAATCGATTAAAGCACCATTTTCACCAAAACGAATTAAACGTGTTGAGGTCGTAGTATGTTGACCGAGTGCGGAGTTTTCTGAAATGACATTGGTTTTTTGATCAGCATCAGGAATGATGGCATTAATAAGTGTACTTTTCCCAACACCTGATTGACCTACAAATGCAACAGTTTGATTGTCAATACGTTTAATCAACTCATCTAAATTACCATTAGATTGGGTCAGGATGAAGTCATAACCAAGTTGACGATATTCTTCTGCTAACAGCAAAATTGGATCATTTTCTTTCAGTAAATCACATTTGTTTAATACTAATAAAGCTCGAATATTGGCATCTTCACATGCAACCAAATAACGATCAATTAGGGTTGGTGCAGGTTCTGGTAACGGTGCAATCACAATGACGATCAGGCTGATATTTGCAGCTACTGGTTTTACTTTGTGATAACGATCTGGGCGAGTCAACAAGGATTGTCGCGGTTGAATCGCTGTGATAATACCTAAGCCAGTATTTGGATCTGCTTGCCATTTTACGCGATCACCTGTAACCAATAATTCTAAATTGGTACGGGTATGACAGCGCCAAACGCTATTCAATTCAATAGGTTTCCAAAAAGGTTCTGGCTCACCTTCTTTGGTATCTGGTTTTATTGGATGTTGATCAGGCAAGGAGAGGGCTTGTACTTCGAGTTGTCGACCATAGTGTTGGACGACTAAGCCTTCTAAGTCGTGAGACGTGTCGATTTCTTCTTGACGTGTTTGATGTTGTTTCTGAATACGACGTTGTTGTTGCTCTGTCAAACGACGCTTACGAATTAAAGCCATTCACAACCTAAAAAACCTTGAAATTTAGATGGCAAAAATAGCATGATGAGCCATGGATTTACAGCCAAGATCGGAATAATTTGCTACTATCCATCTTTAATTTAGCCCAATAAGATTGCACTTTATGAGCAGCACCCCAGATACCCGCTTAATTTGGATCGACCTTGAAATGACAGGGTTAGATACAGACAATGATCAGATTATTGAAATTGCAACGATTATTACGGATGATCATTTAAATATTCTTGCTGAAGGCCCAGTGTTAGCTGTACATCAGTCAGATATTATTTTAAATGCGATGGATGAATGGAATACACGTCAGCACGGGCAATCTGGACTTATTGAACGCGTACGCCGTAGTAAGTTAACTGCGCAAGATGCTGAGCAACAAACACTTGAATTCTTAAAAAAATGGGTCAATCCAAAATCATCTCCAATGTGTGGAAACTCAATTTGCCAAGATCGCCGTTTCTTACATCGTTTAATGCCAGAGCTTGAGCAGTTCTTCCATTACCGTAATTTGGATGTGTCTTCTGTTAAAGAGTTAGCAAAACGCTGGCGCCCAGAAATTATGAGTGGTTTAAAGAAAAATGCTTCTCATCTTGCGATGGATGATATTCGTGACTCAATTGCTGAATTGAAGTATTACCGTCAATATTTTTTCATCTCAAATAATTAAAAAGTTCTGTTGAAATTTTAGAAAAGGGGCTAAGGCCTCTTTTTTTATAGATTTTATAAATGATCGAAAGAACAAAGTATTAATTAAAATGTTTAAAAGTTGATAGCAAAAAATAAACTGATTTTTATGCTGATAGATCTCAGAATAGTGAAAATTTAAGAATGATAACAGAGACTAAGTTATGCAAAGTAGTAATCCGATTTTAACCCGTGTAGAGACTGTATCCAATTATCAACAACCCATGACCATTCAAGGTGCGATTCAGAAATCTGTTGTATTAACTGTGATTTCGGCAGCGGTGGGTATCGCGCTGTTTATTTATAGTTTTATGACTTTAAATGTATCACTCGCCTATGCTAGTGCGATGGTGGGGGCGATTGGTGGATTCATTCTGGCACTCATTACTACTTTTAAGCCGAATACTGCTCGAACTTTAGCTATTCCATATGCTTTATTTCAAGGTGCTTTTTTAGGGGGTATTTCAGTCATATTTCAACTGAAATACCCTGGAGTTCCTTTAAAGGCCTTGCTCGCAACATTTGTCACGACTTTGGTGATGTTCGCGCTTTATCGGTTTCAACTTATTCGTGCGACTGAGAAATTTAAAGCGGTTGTGTTGTCAGCCACCATTGCGATTGCGATTGTATTTGTTCTCCAATTTATTATGAGTTTAGCTTTTGGTTCGAGCATTCCATATATATTTGATAATAATTGGCTAGGTTTAGGATTTGCAGCTTTTGTGGCCATTATTGCATCATTAAATCTAATTTTAGATTTCGACTTGATTGAAAATGCCGCAGCTCAATACGCGCCTAAAGCGATGGAATGGTTATGCGGTATTGCCTTGTTAGCCACTTTAGTTTGGATGTATTTCTCTTTTTTGCGTTTAATTGGTCTACTGTCTAGTAATGACTAATGCAGTTCAGCTAAGGCGTGTAAAAAGATCAGACTGATGTCTGATCTTTTTTTAGCGTCTAATTCGGTTTAACAATTTTTTGAAAAAAGATGCATTATGCAATTTCGTAAATGCTCTAGACTTGGCATCATGCATGAAAATTAATTTGAGTGAGAGTCACATGGCACAAGGACTATTAGCAGGTAAACGTTTTTTAATCGCGGGTGTTGCGAGTAAATTGTCGATTGCATTCGGTGTTGCAGAAGCTTTACACCGTGAAGGTGCAGAATTGGCATTTACCTATCCTAATGAAAAAATGAAGAAGCGTGTTGATGACTTTGCTGAACAGTTTGGTTCAAAACTAGTTTTTCCATGTGATGTTGCTGTTGATGCTGAAATCGAACAGGCATTTGCTGAATTAGCAAAACATTGGGATGGTTTGGATGGCGTAGTGCATTCAATTGGTTTTGCACCAGCACATACTTTAGATGGTGATTTTACTGAAGTTACTGATCGTGAAGGTTTTAAAATCGCGCATGACATCAGTGCCTATAGCTTTATTGCCATGGCTCGTGCGGCAAAACCACTTTTAACTGCTCGTCAGGGCTGTTTGCTCACACTCACTTACCAAGGTTCAGAGCGTGTGATGCCAAACTATAATGTTATGGGATTGGCGAAAGCATCTTTAGAGGCTGGCGTTCGTTACTTGGCTTCAAGTTTGGGTGCTGAAGGAATTCGTGTAAATGCGATTTCAGCTGGTCCAATTCGTACGCTTGCGGCTTCAGGTATCAAGTCTTTCCGTAAGATGCTTGATCTGAATGAAAAGGTTGCACCTTTAAAGCGTAATGTCACGATTGAAGATGTAGGTAATGCGGCATTGTTCTTGTGTTCACCATGGGCGAATGGTATTACTGGCGAAATTTTATATGTAGATGCTGGTTACAATACGGTTGGTATGAGTGCAGATTTAATGCTAACAGAATAAACCTCATCTTTATAAGAAATAAAAATCGGCAATTTAATGCCGATTTTTTTACATTTTTTAAAGTTCATTTATGTAACCAAGACTAGGTAAATCGTATTTTTTTTGATTAAATATTAAGAAATTCTTTAGCCTTATTAAATTATAAAAGACAGATAATAACCATGCTTGCCAACATCTTTTCGGCATTGGAACAGCTCGGCCTAACCGCCCAAAACAGAGCCCTCCACATCCAATTCAGTCATTCACAGCTGAATAGCCAAGTCTTCCTACAACGCATCGATGGCAGCCATGCCC
>NZ_JBWYIX010000020.1:0-8212 GCF_056779935.1 Acinetobacter sp. ANC_7512
TACATCATCCAACTGCTGACCATCAAACTTGCCTTCAGCAATTAAACCTTCTACTTCTTCAATCGCTTCTTCTAGCTTTTGCTCAGCAGTTGGATCAGTTGGATCAGTTGGATCAGTTGGATCAGTTGGATCAGTTGGATCAGTTGGATCAGTTGGATCAGTTGGATTATTATCTGATCCATTAGCTGCATCAAATACAGCAACGCCAACTCCAACTGCGCCTAGTGCTAGTGCACCACCAGCTAACCAATTGTTTAAGATTGTAGCGCTAGTTCCAGCACCACCTTCAAGTAACGCTTCTATGCTTTCTAAAGGATTGTATTCTACGTTTTTGAAATCAAGGACATACATTTCACCGTTTTGATTACGGAAAACAAGATCTGAAGTTTCATAATTGAAGTTATCTAAAGTAATTGTTTCCCCGTTATTTAATTTAATAATGACCTGATTTTCATTCACAATCAGCTCTTGAACATCTTCAGGAGCCACGTCGATCATTACAACTGAGTCTTCAACAATTTTAATTATATTGCTTTCTGAAGTGATCGTATTATTCAAGGTTTTTTTTGAGATAATCTGAGTTTGCATATACAAAATACCCATAGATTTAAAGAAATTTTACTTAATAGCATTAAACGATCATTTAGTTTTCTAATCAAGATTTTTTTAGATTAAAAATCATATATTTCAATATATTGTGATTTGCATCACACTATTTTTTAATAAAATTGATTTTATTTTATACAGCAACTAAATGATCTTAATTATACTGCTATTTACAAATTCAATACGTTGATTACTTATTGTTCATCATTTTTCTTGCTTTTAATTTTCATTATTTAATATCAGAAACACAAATTTTTTTTTGAAAAAAGCAATGGTATAATCTCAAAAAAATGAATAATTTTTATGAAATATTTTTCTTGCGCGCAGTGCAATCGGCAAATCTTTTTTATGAATTCTACATGTACTCATTGTGGAATTAATTTAGGATATGTTGTAGAAGAAAGAGAAATGGGAAGTTTCCATAAACATACTAGTCAGTTGTGGAAATCTATTAATCCCAAATTCAAAAATAAACTCTATAAACCCTGTTTTAATTATTTGCATCATCATGTATGCAATTGGATGATTCCTGCAGAAAGTTCTGATATTTACTGTGACTCTTGCAAACTAACCTCTATTATTCCAAATTTAAATAATCCTGATCACACCATCTATTGGAGCAGATTAGAGCATGCGAAGCGTCGTTTCCTTTATATGATGCAACAACTAAATATCATGCCGAGACCAAAAAAAAATGATCATGATCAATTTGGACTTAGATTTAATTTTTTGATGCCCGAATCAGATCTTCCTGTTTTAACTGGGCATGCTCAAGGTACAATTACATTAAATGCAAGCGAAGCAGACGTCGTATACCGCGAAACAACCCGAATAAAAATGGGTGAAAACTATCGAACCCTACTCGGTCATTTTCGCCACGAAAGCGGGCATTACTATTTCGATCTCATTCAAGAGCTTCGACCAGATCTCATTGATGCGTTCAGAGTAATGTTTGGAGATGAACGACAAGATTATGCTGAGGCTTTAAAGCGACATTATCACGAAGGTCCACCCATAGACTGGCAAAAAAAATTTATTAGTTCCTATGCAAGTGCTCACCCATGGGAAGATTGGGCAGAGACTTGGGCACATTATTTACATATGATGGATACCTTAGAAACAGCATACTATGCGGGTCTGAGTGTTCAATCTAAACGTGCTGATCTCCCAAGTATGACGATCGAAGAAAATCCGATTGGTGCTAAAAACTTTGAAACTGTTTTACAAAACTGGTTAACCATCACTTTTAACTTAAATGCACTTAATCGCAGTATGGGTTTAGATGATGCATACCCATTTACGCTATCAGATAAAGTCTTAGACAAGCTCAGATTTATTCATCACAAACTATTAGAAATTTCATTTCAAAAATAAATATTTTTGCTTTATCAAAGGTTGAAGTTACTTATTATTTAAATACAATCTTCACCAAGTCTTATTGATTGTGTGTAAATGAAAATAAACGAACAGATTGTACTCGTTACAGGTGGGGCACGAGGCCTTGGCTTGGCTATTACCAAGGCATTATTGAGCGAAGGCGCTCGTGTCGTTGTCAATTATCATAGTAGTCATGAGTCCGCTAAGACATTAAAACTTTCACATCCTGATCAAGTTTTTAGTTATCAAGCGGATATTACTGATGCAGATCAAGTTTCAGAAATGTTTAACGCTGCCAAACTGCATTTTGGTGAAGCTATTCATTCAATTGTGAATAATGCACTCGTTAGATTTAAATTTAACGGGGATGCAAGACCAAATATTTCACAAATACAATGGAATGATATGCACACTCAGTTTGAGGGTGCTGTCAAAGCTGCTCTTAATACCACTCAAGCCGCTTTAGCCGACATGAAAGCTAATCGATTCGGTCGAATTGTGAATATAGGAACAAACTTGGTGCAAAATCCTGTTGTGCCATATCATGACTATACTACTGCAAAATCTGCCCTTCTCGCATTGACGAGAACATGTGCTCATGAATTAGGTGAGTTTGGAATTAATGTCAATATGTTGTCTGGTGGATTACTTCAACAAACTGATGCAAGTAAAAGCACGCCACAGGAAGTTTTTGATTATATTGCTTCCGCTACCCCCTTGCGTAAAGTAGTCACTCCTGATGAGTTTGCTTCAGCCATTTTAATGTTTTTGTCACCGTACTCCAATGCTGTCACTGGTCAAAATTTAATAGTGGATGGCGGTTTAGTTAAAAATTAATAACGATGCTTAGAGCTTAGGCTATTTTTTATTTAAGGAATAGCCTACCTATATAACCCCAATCGCTTGCTCATAGAGTATTTATGGGTGTTATTTTACAAGGATTTCATGAAACATATGTCTAAGCCATTGATGGCTGGTCTTATGATGACAGGACATATGCCAGTATTGTTTAACACCATATGTCGGGAAAGCAATAGGTGCATCAAAGATTTTTAAATTGCCTCGTGATAATAAAACTTCACTTAGATAGTAAGGCACTGTAGCAATCGCATCAGTTTCTTGAACAACAAGACCAACACCAAGATAACTTGGTAATCGCATTAAAATATTTCTTTTAAGTTCAAGGTTTAACAGCTCATTTTCAATATGGTAATGCCCCATTCCCGCATCAATATCAATGTGTGATTCTGCCAAATACTGCTCTTTGCTGATTGAATCTCCCGTTAAACGAGGGTGATCTTTTGCTGCAATTACAACATAATATTGCTCGAATAGTTTTTGTTGATAAAAGCCATTTTCCAAATGAGGCAGAAATCCTAATGCAAGATCAATTTCACCATTTGCCATTTGATAACTTGTTTCAGAAGTTATTGGACGCACATTTAATCTGACATGAGATGCTTTTGCTTTTAGATATTGGGAAATCTTAGGCAGTAATACTAAATGCGAAACATCAGTCATCGCCAAGGTGAATTGTTGATCTGATATAGCTTCATCAAAATCGATCGTAAAATTATTAATCGCTTCAACTTTACTTAATGCTTCACTGACCAATGGGAATAATTGCTTTGATAATTCCGTCGGGATCATTTCATTCCCAATTCTTAAAAAAAGCGGATCGTTATAATGTTGTCGAATTTTATTAAGAATATTACTTACAGCAGGTTGACTCATCTGCAATTGTTCAGCAGCAACCGAGACACTTTTAAATTTATAAACATGAAAAAAAATACTGAGTAATTTGCAATCTAATTCGTACACGAAACGCGCCTTCTCCTAGTAGATGAAAATGTAAAGTAAATAAGATCTCATAGTACTTTTATATTTTTATTTTTTCTAGGATCTATTCTGACATTCTCTAAAACCATCCCATAAAAAAAGAGCGAAAAATCGCTCTTTTTATCATCATTCAAGTTTGAATAATTTAGAAATTATAAATTGCTACAGCACTTACACGATTATCCTCACCTGTGTTAGAACCATTTGGTGCAGATACTACAGCTTTACGCTCACCATACACATATTCCAATCCAAGGCTAATCGGTTTGATCGGACTATAGAATGCATTGACCCAACCTTGCCAAAGCTCCTTATTGATCTCTGTCAGATTTACTGCACCACCTCGATAAGCATTTGTCACATCTTGATTCATATAACCAAAACCAACAGTTCCACGCCATTGAGGATTAAATTGCTGCGTTAGACCTATGGTAATTGAGTCAAATTCATTCTCATCTAAAATTTCACCAGATGAGCTACGGCTGATACCAGGATTCGTCCATGAAACAAAACTGCTATCTCCTTTTACATGATAGTAGTCAGCTTTCAGTGTAGTTGAAGGAGCTAATTTATATTGCATACCAAGTCCTACGCCCCATGCAACGACTTCATCAACTTCTGTTTTCTTTTCATTGACCATAGTACGTAAACTGAGTTTAGCATCATCATTTAATTGATGATTCAATCGCGCTGTGACTGCAGGTGTACGCATTTTAGATAATCCATCTTTTGGATCTTCTGCTGCAAGGACCAAGCCTGTTGCAGGTGCTAAACTCATACTATAACGAACTTGAGGGGTTCGTTTTACAGCACCACCCACATAACCTAAGGCATCAATCGTTTCAGGCATATAGTCTGGCACAGCAAAGTTAGACCAAGTTTGACCAATTAACCATTTATCGTAATTCATATAAGCATGACGTATACGAAGATTATCTAATCCAGCTCCACCCAAAAAGTCGACTTCAACTTTACCTGAAACTTTTTTATCATTAATTTGACTATGAATATCCAAACCTAAACGTGTTGCTGATAGAGTCGACTTAAGCTGATCACTCGCCTCATTATTACCGGTTAAAGGAACCTTATTAATATTATTATATAGGCGATCTGCCGCACTACCTTCGGCTTGATATGAGGCATCTAGACGAACATTTCCATAAAAATTAAAAGTGGTATCTTTACCAACATTTAATTTTGGTTGTGGTCTAACTGATTCTGTCTTTAATGTCTCAATCGATTTTGCCTGTACAACAGCATTCTTCTGTTGTTGTTCCATCATTGATTTAAGTGCTTCGATTTCTTGACGTAATTGCTCTATTTCAGACTGTTGTGTGCTTTGTGCAAACGTTGCAGTAGAGGTTAAAACAGCTAATGAGATTAAACTTAAAGTAAATGGTTTGTTTGAAAAGATCATCCTAATCTCTCTTATCCTATAAAATGGTTTAGAAGTCTAAATAACAGCCACCTTCTGGCAGCTGTCTTATTTATAAAGAATTTTTACTGAGCTTGTTCTACGACTTTAGAAGAGTGTACAGATTCTTCCTGAGCAATTTTTCCATCTACTGAATTTTTCAGATTCACCATAAAAATTGCTAACGCTGCAATCACACCAGGAATTGCGATGACCAAGAAATTCATTTGGTGCGGAAGTTCCATGGTTAACAAAGCACCAGTGAGTACTGGACCTACGATTGCACCAATTCGACCAATACCAGATGCCCAACCCATACCTGTTGAACGAACTGTCGACGGATAATATTGTGCGACGAATGTATAAAGTAGAATTTGTGAGCCAATCGTTGCAGCGCCCGCGATTGCAATTAGCGTATACAACACGATTTGTGGACTATTAAAGCCGAGAAGGATAAGTGCAAGTGCACCGCACACGAACATAATTGTGAGTACTTTTTTGATGTGGAAACGATCTGCAAGATATCCACCACCGATTGCACCCACCATACCACCGATATTTAATGCAAATAGGAAGATCATACTTGCACCAAGCGAGTAACCCGCTTGAATCATCAGTTTTGGCAACCAGCTTCCTAAAGCATAAACCATGAGTAAACACATAAAGAATGCAACCCAGAACATGAAAGTACTGAAGGTACGACCTTGCTGGAATAATGCTTTTAAAGGAGCTTCATCACCTGCTGTGACTTCATCTAATACAAATTGAGTGTCAGCAGTAATATTTTTTTCAGGTGCGATTTTCTTCACATTAATTCGCACTTGCTCGGTTTGGTTTTTGTTGGTCAGGTACATCAAAGATTCTGGTAGGAATTTCCAAATCAACGGCAATGCGATTAAAGGCAATGCAGCGATATAGAACATAATTTTCCAGCCATATTGTGGAACTAACCAAGCACCTAATAATGCTGACGTCATACCACCAATTGCATATCCACTGAACATAAGGGCAACTAAAGTACTTCTAATTCGCTTAGGTGCATATTCAGTCATTAAAGCAACAACGTTAGGCATCACACCGCCAATACCCAGACCAGCAAGAAAGCGTAAAATACCAAATTCAGTTGGATTCGATGCAAATGCCCCCAAAAATGTAAATCCACTGAAGATTGCCACACAAATCATAATGGTTTTTTTACGACCAAGCTTATCTGATAATGTACCAAATGACATAGCACCGAACATCATCCCGAATAAAGCTGTGCTTGCTAACAATCCAGCTTGTACTGAAGTTAATGCCCATTCCTGCATTAATAAAGGTAATGCAACTCCGTAAATGACAAGATCATAACCATCAAAGATAATAATCAATAAGCACCAAAACAATACACCCCAATGAAATGGTGTGAACTTAGCATCATCAATCACACGATTGATATTTAATTTGTTTGCTTCCAAGGTTGCGCCTCCTGCAAATAAACTCTCCAAAAATATGACGCAACATTGACTTAAAGCTGAAAAAATGTCCAAAACCGAATATATCTATATATATACCTTCAAGGTCTAAATAATCTCGAGGGCTTATTTCTAGTATGATTGAATGAAAATTAGACGAATAATTACTTTAAAAAAAAATTCTTTGAGAATTTCTAATTTGAATTTTTTATTGCAACCTACTTTTTCTTCAAAGTTAAAATTATTTGTTTGAAATTTATCAAAAAAAATTAAGCCCCTTTTCGGGGCATAAGCTAAAGTCGTAGTTATTTTGAGTATTTAAGATTTTTGATTGCTATTTTTTATCCAATAGCTTTAGACCTAAGTCTAATTATTGTATTAGACCCTATCTAAATTAAATTTCTATCATACTTAATTGCTTCTAAATCATACACTTGGTAAATACAATCTATTAGAGACATGATGTCCTCGCTCTCATCTAGATTACGTATCGTCATAAATACTGGACTTACTGCAGTTTCATCTAAAATTGGGATGTAAAGCAAATGGGATAGCTGAATTGATTTCGCACTTTCTGGAACAATACAAATACCTTCACCAGCTGCAACCAATCCAAGAGATAGCTGAATTTCTCGCACCAAACGTATATTTTTAGGTTCTAAATTATATTCTGCAAACAAGGCTTGGACTTGAGTTGCAAAGCTAGGGGTTGTATGGCTAGGGTATAAAAAAATATTTTCATCAGAAATATCAGACAGATAAACACCTTCTTTTTTTAAACTTAAAGGATGACTCGCATGCACTGCCATCATTAAGCGCTCTTCACGAAGCAAAATTCGCTTCAATGCTGGATCTGAAATTCTAAGCCGCCCAAATCCAACATCAATCTTCCCCTCTTTGAGTGCTTTAACTTGTTCTAGCGTGGTCATTTCAACAAGTTCAATCTTTAAGTGGGGTTGCTGCTGCCTATATAAATATACAATTTTAGAAAGCAGCCCATAAAGCAGTGACCCGACAAACCCCATTGTTACTGTACGTTCAACTAGACCTATACGCTTAGTCATAGACTTAACTTCTTCAGCATTGGCAAGTAATTTCACTGCGTGCTGATAAAAGAAATATCCGGCTTGTGTTGTTTTTAATGGACGGCTACCTCGCTCAAATAAAGCAATGCCAAGCTCTGATTCCAAATTTTGAATTTGTCTACTTAATGGTGGCTGCGCAATAAATAACTTTTCGGCTGCTTTTGTAAAACTTTGTTCTTCTACCACTGCGACAAAATATCGTAGATGTCTAAGCTCCATGACTTTCATACCTTTTAAATATATTAAAATGCAAAAATGATCTTCGACTCTATTTTTGCATTCTTTTAAGGTATACCACATGAAATACACAATGCAAGAATGCGTAGAGTGGAAATGATTACATCAGTTGAAACCTTGCTCGTTGAAATCCCGACGATCCGCCCACACAAGATGGCGGTCGCAACGATGCAAACTCAAACCTTAGTCCTCATTAAAAT
>NZ_JBWYIX010000021.1:0-6728 GCF_056779935.1 Acinetobacter sp. ANC_7512
ACGTGATACATCAGGAGTGAGACATGCTGTTTCATGTACGAATGGATGTGAACATCCCACTGGATATGCCAGTTGAAAAAGCGAATGAGATCAAAGCTGTTGAAAAGGCGTATTCGCAAGAGTTACAGCAACAAGGCAAGTGGCGTCATATCTGGCGAATCACAGGTCAGTATTCAAACATCAGTATTTTTGATGTGGAAAGCAATGAGGAGCTTCATTCAATTTTACAAGGTCTTCCGCTTTACCCATATATGAATATCGAAGTAATGGCGTTAAATCGCCACCCATCTTCTATCCGTGAAGATGATCGTTAAGTTTTAAGTGTCTTGGCTTGATTGATTCAGGCCATGACATCAATACATCCAGAGGTTTTTTAGCGTCATTTTAAACAAGGATTGTGGCAGCGAGCTCAAACACATTAGAAGTCAGCCACCACACAGCAAGCATACTTAAGGAGAAATAGTATGAACCGCGAACAAATTAATGCTTTAGTCAAAAAAATGAACGTTGATACTGCAACAGGTCCTGTTGATGAACGTGTTCAACAAATCGTTGTACGTTTAGTATCTGACTTATTCCAAGCGATTGAAGATTTAGATTTAAGCCAATCTGAAGTTTGGAAAGGTCTTGAGTACTTTACTGATGCTGGTCAAGCAAACGAATTAGGTCTTTTGGCTGCTGGCTTAGGTCTTGAGCATTTCCTTGATTTACGTGCAGATGAGAAAGATGCTCAAGCAGGTATTACAGGTGGTACTCCACGTACAATTGAAGGTCCATTGTATGTCGCTGGTGCACCAGAATCAGTTGGTTTTGCACGTATGGATGATGGTTCTGAAGAAGGCAAAATCCCAACTTTAATTA
Organism: Acinetobacter sp. ANC_7512; assembly: GCF_056779935.1. Lineage (NCBI taxonomy): Bacteria > Pseudomonadati > Pseudomonadota > Gammaproteobacteria > Moraxellales > Moraxellaceae > Acinetobacter > Acinetobacter sp. ANC_7512. The sequence continues at coordinate 862 of NZ_JBWYIX010000021.1, forward strand.
TTGAAGGTATCGTTAAAGATACTGAAGGTAACATCATTGAAGGCGCTAAAGTTGAAGTTTGGCATGCAAACAGCTTAGGTAACTACTCGTTCTTTGATAAGTCTCAATCTGACTTCAACTTACGTCGTACGATCTTCACCGATGCACAAGGTCAATATACAGCATTAACCACAATGCCTGTAGGTTATGGCTGCCCACCAGAAGGTACAACTCAGTTTGTATTAGACAAACTTGGTCGTCACGGTAACCGCCCTTCACATGTGCATTACTTCGTCACTGCACCTGGCTACCGTAAATTAACTACGCAGTTCAACATCGAAGGTGATAAATACCTTTGGGATGACTTTGCATTTGCAACGCGTGATGGCTTAGTGGCAACTGCTGTAGACGTAACTGATGAAGCTGAAATTGCTCGTCGTGGTCTGAAAGGTGCGTTCAAACATATTCAATTTGATATTGAATTAGTGAAAGACGTTGAAGGTGCGCCTTCTACTGAAGTTGAACGTCGCCGCGCATCAGCTTAAATCAATTAGTCGGAATCGGGATAAGTCAATTATCCCGATGACTTCCCCTCAATTTGGAAAGTCGGAGAACGTCCATGCCACGTATTCCTGTAATTAATACCAGCCATCTAGATCGTCTTGATGAATTACTTGTAGACAACTTTGAGACAGGTGAGTTTAAACTTCATCGTTCAGTTTTCACTGATCAAGCCCTTTTTGACCTTGAAATGAAATACATCTTTGAGGGTAATTGGGTTTACTTGGCACACGAAAGCCAAATTCCAAATAACAATGATTATTACACGACACACATCGGTCGTCAGCCAATCGTGATTGCTCGTAACCGTCAAGGCGAGCTAAATGCAATGATCAATGCGTGTTCACACCGTGGTGCACAACTTTGCCGTAACAAACGTGGTAATAAGGCTACTTATACTTGCCCATTCCATGGTTGGACATTCAATAACTCAGGCAAACTTTTAAAAGTTAAAGACCCAACAGATGCAGGTTATTCTGACTGCTTTAACAAAGAAGGATCACATGATCTTAAGAAAGTTGCACGTTTTGAAAGTTATAAAGGCTTCTTATTCGGTAGCTTAAACCCAGACGTCTTGCCATTAGAAGAATTCTTAGGTGAAACGACTAAAATTATCGATATGATCGTCGGTCAGTCTGATCAAGGTTTAGAAGTTTTACGTGGCGCCTCAACTTATACATATGAAGGTAACTGGAAACTCACTGCTGAGAATGGTGCAGATGGTTACCATGTATCTGCAGTTCACTGGAATTATGCTGCGACTACGCAACAGCGTAAAGAAAAACAAGCTGGCGACAATATCCGTGCAATGAGCGCAGGATCTTGGGGTAAACAAGGCGGTGGTTCTTACGGTTTTGAAAATGGTCACATGTTGCTTTGGACACAATGGGCTAACCCTGAAGACCGCCCTAACTTCCCTAAAGCAGATGAATACTCTGAGAAATTCGGTCCTGCTATGTCGAAGTGGATGATCGAGCGCTCACGTAACCTTTGCTTATATCCAAACGTTTATTTGATGGATCAGTTCGGTTCACAAATCCGTGTACTTCGCCCAATTGCTGTCGATAAAACTGAAGTAACAATTTACTGCATCGCACCTGTAGGTGAAGAGCCAGAAGCTCGCGCACGCCGTATTCGTCAATATGAAGATTTCTTCAATGCTTCAGGTATGGCGACACCAGATGACTTAGAAGAATTCCGTGCATGTCAAGCAGGTTATGCTGGTATCGAACTTGAGTGGAACGATATGTGCCGTGGCTCAAAGCATTGGATCAATGGCCCAGATGAGGCAGCAAACGAAATTGGTCTAAAACCTAAACTTTCAGGCGTTAAAACTGAAGACGAAGGTTTATACCTTGCGCAACATCAACATTGGTTAGAAGAAATGAAACGTGCGATTAAAGCAGAACAAGCTTTAGCTGAACAAGGAGATAACGCATGAGTAACGCGAATCTTGAAGCAACTTTAGAATCAGTGAGCCAGTTCTTATTTAAAGAAGCGCGCCTACTTGATGATGAACAGTGGGATGAATGGTTAGAGTGCTATGCACCTACAGCATCGTTCTGGATGCCATCTTGGGATGACTACAATACATTAACTGAAGATCCTCAATCAGAAATCTCGTTAATTTATTATCCAGATCGTCAAGGTTTAGAAGACCGCGTGTTCCGTATCAAAACTGAACGCTCTTCTGCAACAATGCCTGATACACGTACAAGCCACAATATTAACAACATTGAAATACTTGAACGTCATGAAGATAAGGTTGTTGTTCGTTTCAACTGGAACACTTTAAGTTACCGCTACCAAAAGTCATACAGCTACTTTGGTATGTCACGCTACGAAATCAATTTGTCTGGTGAAAAACCACAAATTTTAAATAAATATGTGGTACTCAAAAATGATTACATCAATCAAGTAATCGACGTATATCACCTGTAATTAGTAAATAACAAGTTCAGTAACTACCAAATGGAATTTTGGTAGTTACACCAAAAAATTGTTCAAAAGATTCTTAAAGGATATTCAGCCATGTCAAACCATAATGTTGCACTTCAATTTGAAGATGGCGTAACCCGATTTATTTCAGTTGCACAAGGCGAAACGCTTTCTGACGCTGCATATCGTCAAAAGATTAATATTCCGCTGGATTGCCGTGATGGTGCATGTGGTACTTGTCGAGCTTTCTGTGAGTCTGGCAGCTATGACATGCCTGAAGAAACTTATATTGAAGATGCACTTACACCAGAAGAGGCTGAGCAAGGCTATATCTTAGCTTGCCAGTGCCGTCCTACTTCAGATGCAGTTTTCCAAATTCAAGCATCATCTGATGTATGTAAAACTCAAATTCATCAATATCAAGGTACACTTTCTCGTGTAGAAAACTTATCTGAATCTACAATTACCTTTGATATTCAACTAGACGAGGGTCAGCCAGATATCAATTTCCTTGCTGGTCAGTATGTAAATGTAGGTATACCTGGATCAACTGAAACACGTTCATACTCTTTCAGCTCTAAGCCAAGCAACCGTTTGACCGGCTTTGTTGTTCGTAACGTTCCTAACGGTAAAATGAGTAGCTTCTTAAGCACCGAAGCGAAAGTCGGCGACAAAATGACATTCACTGGTCCATTTGGTAGCTTCTACTTACGTAATGTAGTACGCCCTGTAGTAATGCTTGCTGGTGGTACAGGTATTGCTCCATTTATGTCGATGCTTCAAGTATTAGAAGAAAAAGGTTCTGAACATCCAGTACGTTTAGTTTTTGGTGTAACCAATGACTTTGACCTAGTTGCTATTGAAGAACTCAACAAACTTCAAGAAAAACTTGATTGGTTTGAATACCGTACCGTAGTTGCAAACCCGGAATCTGCACACGAACGTAAAGGTTATGTGACAGGTCACATTGAAACTGAATGGCTCAACGGTGGTGATGTAGACGTTTACCTCTGTGGTCCTGTTCCTATGGTAGATGCAGTTCGTGGTTGGTTAGATGCTGAAGGCGTTAAACCTGCAAACTTCTTATTCGAAAAATTCTCTGCGAATTAAAGTGGAGAGGAACATGAATCAAAGATTTGAAAATAAAATCGTAATCGTTACTGGTGCCGCTCAAGGCATCGGTCGCGGTGTTGCTCTTCAAGCAGCTAGCGAAGGTGCAAAAGTTGTACTGGCTGACCGTGCTGAATACGTGACGACCACACTTGAAGAAATTACGACTCAAGGTGGCACAGGTGTCACTGTCTTAGCTGATCTTGAAACCTATGCTGGTGCACAATCCGTTGTAAATAAAGCGATCGAGACTTTTGGCCGAATTGATGTGCTGATCAACAATGTTGGTGGTGCGATTTGGATGAAACCTTTTGAAGAGTTTTCTGAAGAGGAAATTATCAAAGAGATCAATCGTTCTTTATTTCCTACTTTATGGAGTTGTCGTGCAGTTTTACCACACATGCAACACCAAAAATCTGGTGTGATCGTGAATGTATCATCTATCGCCACATGTGGAATTAACCGTCTTCCATATTCTGCGGCTAAGGGTGGTGTAAATAGTTTTACTCAATCAATGGCATTTGCACATGCTAAAGATGGTATCCGCATCAATGCTGTGGCAACAGGTGGTACTGAAGCTCCACCACGTGTAATTCCACGTAATACTGCACCACTATCTGAGCAAGATCAAGCTTGGATGCAAGAAGTGGTTGATCAAACAATTGACCGCAGCTACATGAAACGCTATGGCACTATTCAAGAACAAGTAAATGCTATTTTGTTCCTTGCTTCAGATGAGTCTTCATACATTACAGGCACAGTCGTACCTGTAGGTGGTGGTGATCAGGGTTAACCCTGATCACGGACTCTTTAAATTCACAGGATCATTGACGCAAGGAGGCAAATACAATGGCAACCCTGTTTAAAACACTAAAAGAAGATTGGTCTATTTCCGCCACTGTCGCCGGCTTTTTAGCTGTATTGATTTCATATGCCGGACCATTAATTATTTTCTTTCAAGCAGCACAACAAGCCCAAGTTTCCCCAGACATGATGATTTCATGGATTTGGGGTATATCAATTGGTGCTGCTGTAGCTGGAATTCTATTATCAATAAAATTTAAAGTTCCTGTCATTACCGCTTGGTCGGCACCTGGTACTGCTCTGCTAGTCACACTTTTTCCAGATATATCACTGAATGAAGCAGTTGCTGCATATATCACTACAGCTGTAGTGATTTTCATCATTGGTATTACCGGATATTTCGACAAACTATTGGCTTTGATACCGCAATCAGTGGCTGCAGGAATGATGGCTGGTATCTTATGTCAGTTCGGATTTGGTCTTTTTACCGCGACCAATACCATGCCATATATTGTGTTTGGAATGCTTATTTCGTATCTGATTGCTAAGCGTTTAACACCTCGATATGCCATGCTTTTTGTATTGGCAGCTGGTATTTTCATGAGTTTAGTCCTCGGAAAATTCAATGCTGTGAATATGGAGTTTTCACTTGCAATACCCCAATTCATTGCGCCCGAGTGGACGCTTAACTCTTTTCTAAATCTTGCAGTACCTCTTATTTTAGTCAGCCTTTCTGGTCAATTTTTACCTGGCATGGCAATTTTGAAATTAAGTGGCTATGACATTCAAGCAAAACCCATTATTACCACTACCAGTATCGCATCGTTAGCTGTTGCTTGTGTGGGCGGGATCACCATTGTCCTGGCATCAATAACAGCCGCACTCTGTACAGGTAAAGATGCACATGAGCTCAAAGAGAAACGTTATATCGCAGGTATTGCGAACGGTATTTTCTATATTTTAGGTGGTTTATTTGCAGGCAGCATTGTGATGCTTTTTAGCTTACTGCCTAAAGAACTTGTTGCTGCATTAGCAGGTTTAGCACTTTTAGGTGCTATTGCTACAAATTTACACGTTGCTATGTTCCAAGAAAAGGATCGTGACGCAGCTCTCCTTACTTTCTTGGCGACTGTTTCAGGTATGCAATTTTTAGGTTTAAGTTCAGTTTTTTGGGGAATCTGTATTGGTATTTTAGCGCACGTGATTTTAACGAAGCGTCAAAATACTACCCCATCATCGTCTACATCGACCTGATCATATTAAAGGTAAATGTAGATCGTTTGTTTAGGAAGTGATTATGATTGATAAAAGCTCAGCGTCTTTAACCGAAGCCCTCTCCCAAATTAAAGACGGTTCAACCATTATGATTGGTGGGTTTGGTACTGCAGGTCAGCCTGCTGAACTCATCGATGGCTTAATTGAACTCGGTATTAAAGACTTAGTGATCGTCAACAACAACGCAGGTAATGGTGATT
>NZ_JBWYIX010000022.1:0-5256 GCF_056779935.1 Acinetobacter sp. ANC_7512
TTTTTTGTCAGTAATTGATGAGCCAAGATTGGTACCCTTTAGGTACTATTGATTTTAAACTGAAGAGTTTGATCATGGCTCAGATTGAACGCTGGCGGCAGGCTTAACACATGCAAGTCGAGCGGGGGAAGGTAGCTTGCTACTGGACCTAGCGGCGGACGGGTGAGTAATGCTTAGGAATCTGCCTATTAGTGGGGGACAACATCTCGAAAGGGATGCTAATACCGCATACGTCCTACGGGAGAAAGCAGGGGACCTTCGGGCCTTGCGCTAATAGATGAGCCTAAGTCGGATTAGCTAGTTGGTGGGGTAAAGGCCTACCAAGGCGACGATCTGTAGCGGGTCTGAGAGGATGATCCGCCACACTGGGACTGAGACACGGCCCAGACTCCTACGGGAGGCAGCAGTGGGGAATATTGGACAATGGGCGGAAGCCTGATCCAGCCATGCCGCGTGTGTGAAGAAGGCCTTTTGGTTGTAAAGCACTTTAAGCGAGGAGGAGGCTACTAAGATTAATACTCTTGGATAGTGGACGTTACTCGCAGAATAAGCACCGGCTAACTCTGTGCCAGCAGCCGCGGTAATACAGAGGGTGCGAGCGTTAATCGGATTTACTGGGCGTAAAGCGTGCGTAGGCGGCTTTTTAAGTCGGATGTGAAATCCCCGAGCTTAACTTGGGAATTGCATTCGATACTGGGAAGCTAGAGTATGGGAGAGGATGGTAGAATTCCAGGTGTAGCGGTGAAATGCGTAGAGATCTGGAGGAATACCGATGGCGAAGGCAGCCATCTGGCCTAATACTGACGCTGAGGTACGAAAGCATGGGGAGCAAACAGGATTAGATACCCTGGTAGTCCATGCCGTAAACGATGTCTACTAGCCGTTGGGGCCTTTGAGGCTTTAGTGGCGCAGCTAACGCGATAAGTAGACCGCCTGGGGAGTACGGTCGCAAGACTAAAACTCAAATGAATTGACGGGGGCCCGCACAAGCGGTGGAGCATGTGGTTTAATTCGATGCAACGCGAAGAACCTTACCTGGTCTTGACATAGTAAGAACTTTCCAGAGATGGATTGGTGCCTTCGGGAACTTACATACAGGTGCTGCATGGCTGTCGTCAGCTCGTGTCGTGAGATGTTGGGTTAAGTCCCGCAACGAGCGCAACCCTTTTCCTTATTTGCCAGCGGGTTAAGCCGGGAACTTTAAGGATACTGCCAGTGACAAACTGGAGGAAGGCGGGGACGACGTCAAGTCATCATGGCCCTTACGACCAGGGCTACACACGTGCTACAATGGTCGGTACAAAGGGTTGCTACCTAGCGATAGGATGCTAATCTCAAAAAGCCGATCGTAGTCCGGATTGGAGTCTGCAACTCGACTCCATGAAGTCGGAATCGCTAGTAATCGCGGATCAGAATGCCGCGGTGAATACGTTCCCGGGCCTTGTACACACCGCCCGTCACACCATGGGAGTTTGTTGCACCAGAAGTAGGTAGTCTAACCGCAAGGAGGACGCTTACCACGGTGTGGCCGATGACTGGGGTGAAGTCGTAACAAGGTAGCCGTAGGGGAACCTGCGGCTGGATCACCTCCTTAACGAAAGATTGACGATTGGTAAGAATCCACAACAAGTTGTTCTTCATGACGATGTATCTGAGGGTCTGTAGCTCAGTTGGTTAGAGCACACGCTTGATAAGCGTGGGGTCACAAGTTCAAGTCTTGTCAGACCCACCATGACATACTCATACGATACATTGATCTAAATGATAAGCTGGGGACTTAGCTTAGTTGGTAGAGCGCCTGCTTTGCACGCAGGAGGTCAGGAGTTCGACTCTCCTAGTCTCCACCACGTATTCATTCGAATACGTAGTAAGCAAACGAGTTGATAGCTTATAGAGCTTAGTAATAAAGCTGTGTATACTGCACGCCTTGATTATTAAGCTCTGTGATTTATCACAGTTGACTGCGATCTGACGAAGACGTAGTGAATCATTAACAGCATATATTTGAGTTGAAATAATTTGTTCATACTCATAGAAAGAGCGGAAACGAGATAACGTAAGTTATTGAGTTGAAGTGATTGAAATGAGAACTAGCGAAATTAACTGAATCAAGCGTTTTGGTATATGAATTTGAATTGAAGCTGTACAGTGTTTAGATACACAGTACTTCAAACTGTAATGTTGAACGATCTACTTGTAGGATCGAACGACTGTTTGGGGTTGTATAGTCAAGTAATTAAGTGCATGTGGTGGATGCCTTGGCAGTCAGAGGCGATGAAAGACGTGATAGCCTGCGAAAAGCTCCGGGGAGGCGGCAAATATCCTGTGATCCGGAGATTTCTGAATGGGGGAACCCACCTATCATAAGATAGGTATTGCAACATGAATACATAGTGTTGCAAGGCAAACGCGGGGAAGTGAAACATCTCAGTACCCGTAGGAAAAGAAATCAATTGAGATTCCCTCAGTAGCGGCGAGCGAAAGGGGAAAAGCCCATTAAGTTATGTAAGCTTTAGTGGAATGCTCTGGGAAGTGCAACCATAGTAGGTGATAGTCCTGTACACGAAAGGGCTTACATGATGATGTCGAGTAGGGCGGGGCACGTGAAACCTTGTCTGAATATGGGGGGACCATCCTCCAAGGCTAAATACTCCTGACTGACCGATAGTGAACCAGTACCGTGAGGGAAAGGCGAAAAGAACCCCTGTGAGGGGAGTGAAATAGATCCTGAAACCGCATGCATACAAGCAGTGGGAGCATCTTCGTGATGTGACTGCGTACCTTTTGTATAATGGGTCAGCGACTTACATTCAGTAGCAAGGTTAACCGAATAGGGGAGCCGTAGAGAAATCGAGTCTTAATAGGGCGTTTAGTTGCTGGGTGTAGACCCGAAACCAGGCGATCTATCCATGAGCAGGTTGAAGGTGAGGTAACACTTACTGGAGGACCGAACCCACTGTCGTTGAAAAGCCAGGGGATGACTTGTGGATAGGGGTGAAAGGCTAATCAAGCCTGGTGATAGCTGGTTCTCCCCGAAAGCTATTTAGGTAGCGCCTCGGACGAATACCATTGGGGGTAGAGCACTGTTTCGGCTAGGGGGTCATCCCGACTTACCAAACCGATGCAAACTCCGAATACCAATGAGTACTATCCGGGAGACAGACTGCGGGTGCTAACGTCCGTAGTCAAGAGGAAAACAATCCAGACCGCCAGCTAAGGTCCCTAAATCATAGTTAAGTGGGAAACGATGTGGGAAGGCATAGACAGCTAGGAGGTTGGCTTAGAAGCAGCCACCCTTTAAAGAAAGCGTAATAGCTCACTAGTCGAGTCGGCCTGCGCGGAAGATGTAACGGGGCTAAAACTATGTACCGAAGCTGCGGATTTGCAATTTATTGCAAGTGGTAGGGGAGCGTTCTGTAAGCCGATGAAGGTGGATTGAGAAGTCTGCTGGAGGTATCAGAAGTGCGAATGCTGACGTGAGTAACGATAAAACGGGTGAAAAACCCGTTCGCTGAAAGACCAAGGGTTCCAGTCCAACGTTAATCGGGGCTGGGTGAGTCGACCCCTAAGGCGAGGCCGAGAGGCGTAGTCGATGGGAAATTGGTTAATATTCCAATACTTCTGTGTAATGCGATGAGAGGACGGAGAAGGTTAAGTCAGCCTGGCGTTGGTTGTCCAGGTGGAAGATTGTAGGCATGTATCTTAGGCAAATCCGGGGTACTCTATGCTGAGAATCGATAGCAAGCTAGTTTACTAGCGAAGTGGCTGATACCATACTTCCAGGAAAAGTCTCTAAGCTTCAGTTACACAGGAATCGTACCCGAAACCGACACAGGTGGTCAGGTCGAGTAGACCAAAGCGCTTGAGAGAACTCTGCTGAAGGAACTAGGCAAAATGGTACCGTAACTTCGGGAGAAGGTACGCTGCCGGCGGTGATAGGACTTGCTCCTTGAGCTACTGGCAGCCTCAGAAACCAGGCCGCTGCAACTGTTTATTAAAAACATAGCACTCTGCAAACACGAAAGTGGACGTATAGGGTGTGATGCCTGCCCGGTGCTGGAAGGTTAATTGATGGGGTTAGCGTAAGCGAAGCTCTTGATCGAAGCCCCAGTAAACGGCGGCCGTAACTATAACGGTCCTAAGGTAGCGAAATTCCTTGTCGGGTAAGTTCCGACCTGCACGAATGGCATAATGATGGCGGCGCTGTCTCCAGCAGAGGCTCAGTGAAATCGAATTCGCCGTGAAGATGCGGTGTACCCGCGGCTAGACGGAAAGACCCCGTGAACCTTTACTGCAGCTTGACATTGAACTTTGATCTTACTTGTGTAGGATAGGTGGGAGGCTTTGAAGTAGAAACGCCAGTTTCTATGGAGCCGTCCTTGAAATACCACCCTGGTAATATTGAGGTTCTAACTCTGCTCCATTATCTGGAGCGAGGACCATGTCTGGTGGGTAGTTTGACTGGGGCGGTCTCCTCCTAAAGAGTAACGGAGGAGTACGAAGGTGCGCTCAGCGTGGTCGGAAATCACGCGTAGAGTATAAAGGCAAAAGCGCGCTTAACTGCGAGACCCACAAGTCGAGCAGGTACGAAAGTAGGTCTTAGTGATCCGGTGGTTCTGTATGGAAGGGCCATCGCTCAACGGATAAAAGGTACTCTGGGGATAACAGGCTGATACCGCCCAAGAGTTCATATCGACGGCGGTGTTTGGCACCTCGATGTCGGCTCATCTCATCCTGGGGCTGAAGCAGGTCCCAAGGGTATGGCTGTTCGCCATTTAAAGAGGTACGCGAGCTGGGTTTAGAACGTCGTGAGACAGTTCGGTCCCTATCTACCGTGGGCGTTGGAAATTTGAGAGGATCTGCTCCTAGTACGAGAGGACCAGAGTGGACGAACCTCTGGTGTACCGGTTGTGACGCCAGTCGCATCGCCGGGTAGCTATGTTCGGAAGGGATAACCGCTGAAAGCATCTAAGCGGGAAGCCTACCTCAAGATTAGATTTCCCAAGGACTTTATGTCCTCTAAAGAGCCGTTGAAGACTACAACGTTGATAGGTTGGATGTGGAAGTACGGTGACGTATGAAGCTGACCAATACTAATTACTCGTGAGGCTTGACTATACAACACCCAAACAGTTGGTGTTGTGGTTCAAATCATGACAAATAACTTGATTTAGTTAGATAAAACGCTAAACTGCACAAATTAAAGCAACTCAAATAGCTGTTAATAACTTCTTTGACCAAGCAAAGGCACGCAAA
>NZ_JBWYIX010000023.1:0-4629 GCF_056779935.1 Acinetobacter sp. ANC_7512
AAGTACAAGTCAAAGACAAGAGCTATACTGATCTTGCAGGCAATGCAGGTACAGCAGGTGATGACGAAGTTGTTACGATTAAAATCAACAGCGTAACACCAGACAGCACCAGCGGTGGTTCAAAAATCACAGGGACAACCAAACCAGGTAATACAGTTGAAATCAACGTACCGGGTCATGATGCACCATATACAGTGACTGCAGATCAAAACGGGGATTGGACCATCATCACTGATGAGCCATTGAAAGATACCGATACCATCACTGCGAGCACACCGGATCAAGACCAAGCAGCAACCACAGATACAGTGCCATTGCCATTTATTAGCATTGATGTGATTGCGGGTGATGACATCATTAACGAAGGTGAGCTTGCAGCATTAACCGATGAAAATGGTTTAGTGACCATTACCGGTACAGTGAGCAATCCATCAGCGGATCTTGTGATCAACTTTAATGGTCAAGAATATTCAGGTGATCAAGTAACAGTAACGCCTGATGGCCAATGGAGCATTAAAGTTCCAGCATCAAGCGTTCAGGAAAACAATAACGTGCTTGCAGGTGGTGAGCTTGTGCTAGAAGATGGCACAACAATCACCATTGAAGATGCAACACGTCCAGTGGGTACAGACACCACTGCACCAGCTGTCAGTGTTGAAGTTGCACCGGGTTACAACAACCCAGTGGCAGAAACTGCGACCATTACCTTCACTAAACCAGTAACAGGGTTTGACGAATCTGACTTAATTGTTAGCGGTGCAAGCATTGTTCCAGGTAGCTTAAAACAAAATGCAGATGGCACGTGGACTGTTGAATTGACAGGTGCAAAACAAGGTCAGCCGGTCTATGTTGAAGTGAAAGACAAGAGCTATACCGACCTTGCAGGTAACCCAGGTCAGTCAGACAGTGATGAGATCGTCACGATCAAAATCAACACAGTGACTCCACAAGCTGCAACAGACAGCACACCTGCAGGCAGTAAAATTACAGGGACAACCAAACCAGGTAACACGGTTGAAATCCAAGTTCCTGGCCGTGATGAACCATACAGTACTGTTGCAGATCAAAACGGTAATTGGACCATCATCACTGATGAGCCATTGAAAGATACCGATACCATCACTGCGAGCACACCGGATCAAGACCAAGCAGCAACCACAGATACAGTGCCATTGCCATTTATTAGCATTGATGTGATTGCGGGTGATGACATCATTAACGAAGGTGAGCTTGCAGCATTAACCGATGAAAATGGTTTAGTGACCATTACCGGTACAGTGAGCAATCCATCAGCGGATCTTGTGATCAACTTTAATGGTCAAGAATATTCAGGTGATCAAGTAACAGTAACGCCTGATGGCCAATGGAGCATTAAAGTTCCAGCATCAAGCGTTCAGGAAAACAATAACGTGCTTGCAGGTGGTGAGCTTGTGCTAGAAGACGGCACAACAATCACCATTGAAGATGCAACACGTCCAGTCGGCAAAGATACAACACCACCAAGCGTGATTGTGAAGATTGATCCTCAAGGTAACATCTTCATTAAATATGAAGATGATGTAGATTCATCTACGATTAACCCTGAAGATATTTTAATCACAGATGCAAATGGCCAACCTGTTCATGTGACCTTAGAGCCATCCATTGATGGACTCACCTATACGGCTCAACTTCCAGATGACATCAATACTGAAGTCACCGTGATTGTGCCTGAAGGTTCATATCAAGATGTAAATGGTAATAACGGTCAAAAAGGTCAGGCATCTACACTTGTCGATACCGATGCACCATCAGTGATTGTTACGATTGATGAAGACGGCACGATCACCGTGAAATACGAAGATGATGTTAATCTTGAATCAATCGATCCGAAAGACATCTTGGTTACTGATTCAGAAGGTAATCCTGTTGAAGTTGAATTCACTCCATCAGAAGATGGTTTAACCCTTGTAGGTAAAGCCCCTGAAGGCATGGATGAAAGCATCACAGTTGTTGTTCCTGAAGGTTCATACACGGACTTAACAGGTAATGAGGGTAGCGAAGGTACTGCAACAGATCCAATCGATACCGATGCGCCATCTGTAACAGTAACGATTGATGAAAACGGCACCATCACTGTTCAATACGAAGATGACGTTGATCCTGAATCGATTGATCCAAAAGACATCGTTGTGACTGACAAAGATGGCAACCCTGTTGAAGTTGAATTCACACCATCAGAAGATGGCTTAACCCTCATCGGTAAAGCGCCTGAAGGCATGGATGAAAGCATCACAGTTGTTGTTCCTGAAGGTTCATACACGGACTTAACAGGCAATGAAGGTAGCAAAGGTGAAGATAGCCAAGCGATTGATACTGATGCACCGTCTGTAACAGTTACGATTGATGAAGACGGCACCATCACTGTTCAATACGAAGATGACGTTGATCCTGAATCGATTGATCCAAAAGACATCATTGTGACTGATTCAGAAGGCAATCCAGTTATCGTTGACTTCACCCCATCAGAAGATGGCTTAACCCTCATCGGTAAAGCGCCTGAAGGCATGGATGAAAGCATCACAGTTGTTGTTCCTGAAGGTTCATACACTGACTTAACAGGTAATGAAGGTAGCGAAGGAGCTGCAACAGATCCTATCGATACCGATGCACCGACTGTTGTTGTGACCATCTATGAAGACGGCACCATCACCGTGAAATACGAAGATGATGTTGATCCATCTACGATTGATCCAAAAGACATCTTGGTTACTGACAAAGATGGCAATCCAGTTATCGTTGACTTCACCCCATCAGAAGACGGCTTGACCCTCATTGGTAAAGTCCCTGAAGGTATGGATGAAAACATTACTGTTGTTGTTCCTGAAGGTTCTTATGCAGATAAGACCGGTAATGAAGGTACTAAAGGTCAAGACAGCCAAGCTGTAGATACTGTAGCTCCGACTGCTGAAGTCATCATTGCTCAACCAGGTGAAGATCGCACAACCACTACAGCAACGATCAAATTCTCTGAAGAAATCGATCCAGCAAGCTTCTCTACGACTGATTTAACGGTTACAGGCGGTCAAATCACCGGGCTGGAACAAATTGATGAAACCACTTGGGAAGTTGAGCTGAAAGTTGAACCAGGTGTGACTGCTTCTGTGACTGTGAAAGACGACAGTTATACAGATGTAGTGGGTAACCTCGGTTCAGGTGATCAAGATCAATTGATTACGATTAAGATCACAGGTGTAACGCCTGAGAAAGATGTTGACGGTAAAATCTCAACTAACATCACAGGTCAAACAGAGCCAAATGCTGATGTCTTGGTGACTGTACCGGGTCAAACAGATCCTGTACCTGCCAAAGCAGATGAAAATGGTATCTGGACAGTCAATGTTGAAGGTGAATTGGTGGATGGCAATGAAGTGACTGCAACCACTTCATACCAAGACAAAGCGGGTAATACCGTGACACCTGCTGACGAAGTTGAATTGCCATACGTCTACATCAACCCAATGGGTGGTGATGATGTGATCAATGAAGAAGAACTTGCTGAGATCACAGTGACTGTCGATGGCAAAGACTACGTTGAAGTAACGGGTACGATCAGTAATCCAAAAGCTGATTTGACTGTGAACTTCAATGGCCAAGATTACACAGGCGATCAGGTCACGATTACTGAAGATGGCCAATGGTCGATCTTGGTACCTGTTGAAGAGGTGAAATCAAGCAACACGATTACAGCACAAGCAGAAACAGAAACAGCCACTTCGAATGAAGCGATCCGTAATCCTGATCTCGACAATCAAGCACCGACTGTTGTTGTGACGATTGATGAAGACGGTACCATCACCGTGAAATACGAAGATGATGTTGATCCATCTACGATTGATCCACAAGACATTGTTGTGACCGATAAAGATGGCAACCCTGTTGAAGTTGAGTTTACTCCATCAGAAGACGGCTTAACCCTCATCGGTAAAGCACCTGAAGGATTAGATGAAAAGATCACAGTTAAAGTGCCAGAAGACTCTTATGCAGATAAAGCAGGTAACTTAGGTGAGCAAGGTACAGCAACTGCAACAGTTGATACCGATGCACCATCTGTGACTGTTACGATTGATGAAAATGGTACCATCACCGTGAAATACGAAGATGATGTTGATCCTGAATCGCTTGATCCTAAAGATATTGTTGTAACTGACAAAGATGGCAATCCAGTTATCGTTGACTTCACCCCATCAGAAGATGGCTTAACCCTAGTGGGTAAAGCGCCTGAAGGCATGGATGAAAGCATCACAGTTGTTGTCCCTGAAGGTTCATACACTGACTTAACAGGTAATGAAGGCAAAGAAGGTACAGCAACAGATTCAATCGATACTGATTCGCCATCTGTAACGGTAACCATTGATGAAAACGGCACCATCACTGTTCAATACGAAGATGATGTTGATCCTGAATCGATTGATCCAAAAGACATTGTAGTTACTGACAAGGATGGCAACCCTGTTGAAGTTGACTTCACGCCATCAGAAGACGGTTTAATCCTCATCGGTAAAGCGCCTGAAGGCATGGATGAAAGCATCACAGTTGTTGTCCCTGAAGGTTCATACACTGACTTAACAGGTAATGAAGGCAAAGAAG
>NZ_JBWYIX010000024.1:0-3361 GCF_056779935.1 Acinetobacter sp. ANC_7512
ATGTTCAAATTGGTGAAGACGGTACCATTACCCTGACTTATCCGGATGACACTGTTCCTGAAAGTATTGATACTTCAGGCATTGTGATCACAGATCCTGAAGGCAATGTGATTCCAAATGTTGAATTTGAAAAACAACCGGATGGCACGTATATCGCGAAAGTACCAGAAGGTATTGATGGTGAAATCACGGTTAAAGTCCCTGAAAACTATTACCAAGATGATCAAGGTAACGCAGGTGAACCTGTTGTAGAACAAGGTCCAGTGGATACTGAATCGCCAGTGGTAGATGTTCAAATTGGTGAAGACGGTACCATTACCCTGACTTATCCGGATGACACTGTTCCTGAAAGTATTGATACTTCAGGCATTGTGATCACGGATCCTGAAGGCAATGTGATTCCAAATGTTGAATTTGAAAAACAACCGGATGGCACATATACCGCGAAAGTACCAGAAGGTATTGATGGTGAAATCACGGTTAAAGTCCCTGAAAACTCTTACCAAGATGATCAAGGTAACGCAGGTGAACCTGTTGTAGAGCAAGGTCCTGTGGATACTGAATCGCCAGTGGTGGATGTTCAAATTGGTGAAGACGGTACCATTACCCTGACTTATCCGGATGACACTGTTCCTGAAAGTATTGATACCTCAGGCATCGTGATCACAGATCCTGAAGGCAATGTGATTCCAAATGTTGAATTTGAAAAACAACCGGATGGCACGTATACCGCGAAAGTACCAGAAGGTATTGATGGTGAAATCACAGTTAAAGTCCCTGAAAACTCTTACCAAGATGATCAAGGTAATGCAGGTGAACCTGTTGTAGAACAAGGTCCTGTGGATACAGAATCACCAGTGGTAGATGTTCAAATTGGCGAAGACGGTACTATTACCCTGACTTATCCGGATGACACTGTTCCTGAAAGTATTGATACCTCAGGCATCGTGATCACGGATCCTGAAGGCAATGTGATTCCAAATGTTGAATTTGAAAAACAACCGGATGGCACATATACCGCGAAAGTACCAGAAGGTATTGATGGTGAAATCACAGTTAAAGTCCCTGAAAACTCTTACCAAGATGATCAAGGTAACGCAGGTGAACCTGTTGTAGAGCAAAGTCCTGTCGATACTGAAGCACCAACACCAACAATCACGATTGAACCTAACGGTACAATCACAGTGCAATATGGTGATGATGCGGATAAAGACACCATTGATCCTCAAGACATCGTTGTCAAAGACAAAGATGGCAATGACATCGTGGTTCAATTCATACCAAGCGAAGATGGTAAGACTTATACAGGTAAAGTACCGACTGCAATTGATGAAGAGATTACGGTAATTGTTCCAGAAGGTAGCTATCAAGATACTACGGGTAATGACAACCGCACTTCTGAAGACAAAGCACCAATCGATACGATTGCACCGCAAGTTGAGGTACAGATTACTGAAGATGGCACCATTACCATCACCTATGATGATGATGTGGTTCCTGAAAGCATTCAAGTACCAAGCATTGTGGTTCAAGGTCCTGACAATACACCGTTAGTGGTAGAGTTTGTACCAAGTGAAGATGGCTTAACCTTAGTTGGTAAAGTGCCTGAAGATATTACAGGTCAAGTGACTGTGACTGTACCTGCCGGTTCTTATGAAGATGAAGTGGGGAACAAAGGCAACAAAGGTAAAGACGATCAAATCGTTGATACTGAAGCGCCTGTAGTGACTGTTGATGTGACCCCAAATGGTACCATCACCTTAACTTACCCAGATGATACTGATCCTGACAGCATTGATACGTCAGGTATTGTGGTAACTGATCCAGAAGGAAATGTTATTCCAAACGTGGAATTCAGCAAACAGCCAGATGGTTCATATACTGCACAAGTACCAGAAGGTATCGATGGTGACATCATTGTAAAAGTTCCTGCGGAATCTTATGAAGATCAAACAGGTAACCCAGGTCAAGCTGTCGATCAACCTGCAATCGTGGATACCATTCCACCAAAAGCACAGGTTGAAATCACTGAAGATGGTCAAATCATTGTGACTTATCCTGAAGGTACTGACCCTGACAGTATTAATCCAAAAGACATTATTGTAGATGGTCCAAATGGCCCAATCACCGTACCGTTTGAACAGCCTGAAAAACAGGAAGATGGTTCTTATGTGGTGACAGGTCAAGTGCCACTGAATGTCGATGGTGAAGTAACAGTCATTGTTCCTGCTGAAAGTTATGAAGATGAGGCAGGTAATCCAGGTCTAGAAACATCAGCTACTGACGATGTGGATACACTTCCACCGACTGTGACTGTGACTATTACGCCAGATGGTGTGATCACATTGACTTATCCAGATGACGTTAAACCTGAGGATATTGATCTTTCTGTGATTACGGTCACTGATGCGGATAATGATCCAATCGTGGTTGAATTCGAGCCAAATGGTGAAGGTAGCTACACAGCGAAAGTACCAAATGGGAATGATGGTAACGTGACTGTTCATGTACCAGAAAATTCTTATCAGGATGAAACAGGTAACCCAGGTCAGCCTGTAGAGGAAACGAAACCTGTTGATACCATTGCACCTGAAGCAACTATTAGCATTGATCCACAAGGCAATATCACCATCACATACGATGATGATGTTGTTCCTAGCACGATTTTGGAAGATCGCATTAAGGTCACAGATACAGTAACGGGCGAAACGATTGTTGTTGAATTTACACCAAGTGAAGATAATCCATTAGTGCTTGTTGGTAAGGTACCAGAAGGTACAGACACCAATATTACGGTGACTGTTCCTGCAGGTTCTTATGAAGATGAAGTCGGTAACAAAGGTACTTTGGAAAAAGATACTGCTGATGTCGATGCAGAACCGCCAAAAGCGCAAGTGACAATTATGCCAGATGGTCAAATCATTGTGACTTATCCTGATGATATTGATCCTGATTCGATTGATACCGATAAGATCGTGGTCGAAGGTCCAGAAGGTCCGATCACTGTGATCTTTGATGAGCCGAAGAAACAGGAAGATGGTTCTTATGTGGTGACAGGTCAAGTGCCACCAAATGTGGATGCTGACATTACTGTAACTGTACCGACTGACTCATATGCTGATGATGTAGGTAATCCTGGTGAAGATGTCCCAACACCTGCAACCAATGTGGATACATTACCGCCAAAAGCGCAAGTGACGATTACGCCAGATGGTCAGATCATCGTGACCTATCCAGATGATGTTGATCCTGATTCGATTGATACTGATCAGATCGTGGTCGAAGGTCCAGAAGGTCCGATCACTGTGATCTTTGATGAGCCGAAGAAACAGGAAGATGGTTCTTATGTGGTGACAGGTCA
>NZ_JBWYIX010000025.1:0-2829 GCF_056779935.1 Acinetobacter sp. ANC_7512
AAGATGGCTTAATCCTCGTGGGTCAAGCACCTGAAGGTATGGATGAAAGCATCACCGTGGTTGTGCCTGAAGGTTCATACACTGACTTAACTGGCAATGAAGGTCGTGAGGGAACTGCAACAGATCCAATCGATACCGATGCACCATCAGTGACTGTTACGATTGATGAAGATGGCACCATCACCGTGAAATACGAAGATGATGTTGATCCAAAAACTATCAACCCTGAAGACATCAAAGTTACAGACCAAGATGGTAACCCTGTTGAAGTTGAATTCACACCATCAGAAGATGGCTTAACTCTTGTGGGTAAAGCCCCTGAAGGTATGGATGAAAGCATTACAGTAGTTGTCCCTGAAGGTTCATATACGGACTTAACGGGTAACCCAGGTACAGAAGGTACAGCTACGGATTCAGTGGATACCGATGCACCATCTGTCACTGTAACCATCGATGAAAACGGTACGATTACAGTTCAGTATGAAGATGATGTTGATCCATCGAGTATTGATCCAAAAGACATCGTTGTGACGGATAAAGATAACAATCCTATTATCGTTGACTTCACACCTTCAGAAGATGGTTTGACCCTTGTGGGCAAAGCACCTGAAGGCATGGATGAAAGCATCACCGTGGTTGTGCCTGAAGGTTCATACACTGACTTAACAGGCAATGAAGGTCGCGAGGGAACTGCAACAGATCTAATCGATACCGATGCACCGACTGTTGTTGTGACCATCGATGAAGACGGCACCATCACCGTGAAATACGAAGATGATGTTGATCCTGAATCCATCAATCCAAAAGACATCATTGTGACTGACTCAGAAGGTAACCCTGTTGAAGTTAAATTCACTCCATCAGAAGATGGCTTGACCCTGATTGGTCAAGTACCAGATGGTATTGATGACAAAATTACGGTATTGGTTCCTGAAAACTCTTATCAAGATATGCAAGGAAACCCAGGTGAGTTCGATGTGGCGACTGAGCAAGCCGATACCGATGCACCATCTGTCACTGTAACGATTGATGAAAACGGCACCATCACTGTTCAATACGAAGATGACGTTGATCCGAAATCAATCCACCCTGAAGACATTAAAGTTACTGATTCAGAAGGTAATACGGTAATTGTTGACTTCACCCCATCAGAAGATGGCTTGACCCTTGTAGGTAAAGCACCTAAAGGTATGGATGCAAGCATCACCGTGGTTGTGCCTGAAGGTTCATACACTGACTTAACAGGCAATGAAGGTAGTGAAGGCACTGCAACAGATTCAATCGATACTGATACACCATCTGTGACAGTGACCATTGATGAAAACGGTACCATCACTGTTCAGTATGAAGATGATGTTGATCCATCGACTGTAACGCCTGATGACATTATCGTTACTGACAAAGATGGCAACCCTGTTGAAGTTGACTTCACCCCATCAGAAGACGGCTTGACCCTCATCGGTAAAGTCCCTGAAGGTATGGATGAAAACATTACTGTTGTTGTCCCTGAAGGTTCATACACTGACTTAACAGGCAATGAAGGTACTAAAGGTCAAGACAGCCAAGCTGTGGATACTGTAGCTCCAACTGCTGAAGTCATCATTGCACAACCGGGTGAAGATCGCACAACCACTACAGCAACGATCAAATTCTCTGAAGAAATTGATCCAGCAAGCTTCTCTACGGCTGATTTAACGGTTACAGGCGGTCAAATCACTGGTCTGACCCAAATCGATGCAAGCACATGGGAAGTACAGCTTAAGGTTGAGCCAGGTGTAACCGCTTCTGTTGTTGTAAAAGATGACAGTTATACAGACTTGGTAGGTAACGAAGGTTCAGGTGATCAAGATCAATTGATTACCATTAAGATCACAGGTGTCACCCCTGAGAAAGATGCAGCTGGTAATATCTCAACCAACATCACAGGTAAAACAGAACCGAATGCGGATGTGTTGGTGACTGTACCGGGTCACACTGATCCAATTCCTGCCAAAGCGGATGAAAATGGTCTTTGGACTGTGAAGGTTGAGGGTGCGCTTGTTGATGGTAATGAAGTGGGCGCGACCACAAGCTACCAAGACAAAGAAGGCAATACCGTCACTCCATCAGACGAAGTTGAATTGCCATACGTCTACATCAATCCAATGGGTGGTGATGATGTGATCAATGAAGAAGAACTTGCTGAGATCACAGTGACTGTAGATGGCCAAGATTATGTTGAAGTCACGGGTACGATCAGTAATCCAAATGCTGATTTGACGGTGAACTTCAATGGCCAAGAGTATACCGGCAGTCAAGTTCAGATTACGGAGGAAGGTCAATGGTCGATCTTAGTACCTGTTGAAGATGTGAAATCAAGCAACACGATTACAGCGCAAGGTAAGACAGAGACAGCCACTTCAAATGAAGCGATCCGTAATCCTGATCTCGACAATCAAGCACCGACTGTTGTTGTGACGATTGATGAAGACGGCACCATCACCGTGAAATACGAAGATGATGTTGATCCATCTGCGATTGATCCAAAAGACATCAAAGTCACTGACCAAGATGGCAATCCTGTTGAAGTTGAATTCACGCCATCAGAAGACGGTTTAACCCTCATTGGTAAAGCGCCTGAGGGTATGGATGAAACGATCACAGTTAAAGTGCCTGAAGACTCTTATGCAGACAAAGCAGGTAACCCAGGTGAAGAAGCTGTTGTAAGCGGTACTGTCGATACAGAAGCGCCAGTGGTGGATGTTCAAATTGGTGAAGACGGTACCATTACCCTGACTTATCCGGATGACACTGTTCCTGAAAGTATTGATACTTCAGGCATTGTGATCA
>NZ_JBWYIX010000026.1:0-1469 GCF_056779935.1 Acinetobacter sp. ANC_7512
AGGCATGGATGAAAGCATCACAGTTGTTGTCCCTGAAGGTTCATACACTGACTTAACAGGTAATGAAGGCAAAGAAGGTACAGCAACAGATCCAATTGATACTGATGCACCGTCTGTGACTGTGACCATCGATGAAACAGGTAAGATCACCATTCAGTATGAAGATGATGTCAATCCAGCATCGATTGATGTGAGTGATTACACAGTCATCGATGCGAATGGCAAACCATTGTTGGTTGAATACAGCATTTCAGAAGATGGTTTGACTGTGACTGGTCAAGTGACTACACCGTTTGAAGGTAAGGTGACTGTACTTGTTCCTGCAAACAGCTATGAAGATGTTGTGGGCAATAAAGGTGGTAAAGGCACCGCAAATGAAACGGTGGATACTCAAGCACCAACAGTTACCGTTAGCATTACGCCTCAAGGTGACATCGTCGTTGCATACGAAGATGATGTTGATCCAAGCACCATTGATCCGAAAGACATCATCATTACAGATAGCAATGGCGATATCGTAAATGTGACGCTAACACCGTCTGAGGATGGCTTAACATTTACAGGTAAAGTGCCATCAGGTATTGATGAGCAAATTACCGTTGTTGTTCCTGAAGGAACTTATGCCGATCATACGGGTAATTTAGGTACACAAGGTGAAGCGACTGCAGACGTAGATACTGACGCACCACGTGTTCAGATCATTATTGATGAAAATGGCATCATTACCTTAACCTATCCAGACGATACTAACCCTGACTCTATCGTGACCACAGGGGTTGTGGTGAAAGATCCTGCAGGACAGCCAATTGAGAATATCATTTTCGAAAAACAAGAAGATGGTACGTATACGGCTCAAGTCCCTGAAGAAATTGATGGCAAAATCTCGGTAACTGTACCGAAAGACAGCTATGAAGATCTGATAGGTAACCCAGGTAAAATAGGTTATAACGAAGGATTTGTTGATACTGAGTCTCCAAGTGTCAATGTGACGCTTGATGAAGATGGCACCATCACTGTGAAATACGAAGATGATGTCGATCCAAAATCTATCCACCCTGAAGACATCAAAGTTACAGACCAAGATGGTAAGCCAGTTATCGTTGACTTCACACCTTCAGAAGATGGTTTGACCCTTGTAGGTAAAGTGCCTGAAGGTATGGATGAAAGCATCACCGTGGTTGTGCCTGAAGGTTCATACACTGACTTAACAGGCAATGAAGGTCGCGAAGGAACAGCAACCGATCCAATCGATACTGATGCACCATCAGTGACTGTAACGATTGATGAAAATGGTAAGATCACTGTTCAGTATGAAGATGACGTTGATCCGAAATCTATCAACCCTGAAGACATCAAAGTTACAGACCAAGATGGTAACCCTGTTGAAGTTGAATTCACACCATCAGAAGATGGCTTAATCCTCGTGGGTCAAGCACCTGAAGGTATGGATGAAAGCATCACCGTGGTTG
>NZ_JBWYIX010000027.1:0-1121 GCF_056779935.1 Acinetobacter sp. ANC_7512
TACATTCTGAAAATGGTTTATTGGCCTTTGGTCCACCCCCTGCGGAAGAAGACCGTGACCCTGAGTTAATTAACGCGGGTAAAGAGTTTGTCACCATGCTTGAAGGCGGAGCATTCTTCCATCATGGGGATTCATTTGCCATGATGCGTGGCGGTCATTTAGACATCGCAGTCTTGGGTGCTTTCCAAGTCGCTGAAAATGGTGATCTTGCAAACTGGCATACCGGTGCACCTGATGCCATCCCTGCTGTGGGTGGTGCAATGGACTTAGCCGTGGGTGCGAAAAAAGTCTTCATCACCACCGATCATGTCACTAAAAAAGGCGAACCTAAAATCGTGGCTGAGTTGACTTATCCTGCGACAGGTTTGAAGTGTGTGGACCGCATTTACACAGACCTTTGTGTGATTGATGTGACGAGAGATGGCATGAAAGTGATTGAGAAAGTTGAAGGCTTATCTTTTGAAGAGCTTCAATCGATGACGGGTGCCAAACTCATTGATGCCACTCAGGCTTAAGACTGGTTTTAGGATCTTACACTATGAAAAACGCATACATCATTGATGCCATCCGTACGCCTTTTGGTCGTTATGCCGGTGGTTTAGCGCCTGTCCGTGCGGATGACTTAGGTGCAGTGCCATTAAAAGCTTTAATGGAACGTAACCCTTCTGTGGATTGGAATGTCGTCGATGACGTTTTATTTGGCTGTGCCAACCAAGCCGGTGAAGATAATCGTAACGTCGGTCGTATGTCGGCGCTTTTAGCAGGTATTCCTTATACAGTACCTGCAACCACAGTCAATCGTTTATGTGGTTCATCACTCGATACCGTGGCAATGGCCGCGCGTGCCATTAAAGCTGGTGAAGCTGACGTGATTGTGGCAGGTGGTGTTGAATCTATGTCACGTGCCCCATTTGTGATGGGTAAATCTGAGAGTGCATTTGGTCGTAGTCAAAAGATTGAAGACACCACCATGGGCTGGCGTTTTATCAACCCGAAGCTTAAAGAAATGTATGGTGTTGAAACCATGCCGCAAACGGCTGAAAACGTGGCTGAACAGTTCAATATTAGCCGTGCTGATCAAGACCAATTTGCTTTAACCAGCCAACTACGTACGGCAGCAG
>NZ_JBWYIX010000028.1:0-930 GCF_056779935.1 Acinetobacter sp. ANC_7512
TAAGTTCTGTTGGCGTGATTAAACCATCTGCTTCGGCATCTGCTAGTGCTTGCTCTGCCTCAGCATATGCTGCTTCAGCCGCCTCTACTGCTTCTGTCGCTTCTTCAAGTGCTGCAACTGCATCATCCACACCATCTTCGTTTTCATCATTTACTGCTGGTAAAGTGATATCAACCAGATCATTTAAACGACCTTGTAGCGCATCTTTTTCTGCTTGTACTGCCTCAGGTAACGCTGTCACTTTTGTTTGTGCTTCTGTTTTCGCAGCAAGTGCATCATCACGTGCTTGAGTCAGTGCAGTGAGTTCTGTTGGAGTGATGAGGCCATTGGCATTTGCATCGATCAGCGCTTGTTCCGCCGCAGCGTATGCTGCTTCTGCTGCCTCTACTGCTGCTTCAGCCGCTGCTAGAGCTTCTCCAATATCATCAACAACACCATCTTCATCTTCGTCATTTACTGTTGGTAAAGTGATATCAACCAGATCATTCAAACGACCTTGTAGCGCATCTTTTTCTGCTTGTACTGCCTCAGGTAACGCTGTCACTTTTGTTTGTGCTTCTTCTTTAGCAGCAAGTGCATCATCACGTGCTTGAGTCAGTGCAGTAAGTTCTGTTGGAGTGATGAGCCCATTGGCATTTGCATCGATCAGCGCTTGTTCTGCCGCAGCGTATGCTGCTTCTGCTGCCTCTACTGCTGCTTCGGCATCTGCCAATACTTGTTCGTACTCATCTGCTATGCCATCTTCGTTTTCATCATTTACTGTTGGTAAGATGATGTCGACTAGATCATCTAAGCGTGCATCCAATGCGTCTTTGTCTGCTCCTTCTGGAAGTGCATCAACTTTCGCTTGTGCATCTTCTTTAGCAGCAAGTGCATCATCACGTGCTTGAGTCAGCTCAGTAAGTTCTGTTGGCGTGATTAAACCATCTG
>NZ_JBWYIX010000029.1:0-855 GCF_056779935.1 Acinetobacter sp. ANC_7512
GCTTGCCGCTGTCTGAAGTGCTAGGTGGCCGTCTGCGTGACAGCGTCCCTGTGCTTTGGGTGTTGGCTTCTGGTGATACGGATAAAGATATCGCTGAAGCGAAAAAGATGATCGAAGCTAAGCGTCATAACTTCTTTAAATTAAAAATTGGTTCTCGTGCTGTAGAAGCAGATGTTGAGCATGTTCTCACCATCAAAAAAGCGTTAGGTGCTGATATTTCTATCCGTGTCGATGTGAACCGTGCTTGGTCTGAGTTAGAAGCGATCAAAGGTATTCAGCTTCTGCAAGATGGTGGTGTGGATCTAATTGAACAGCCATGTGCGATTGACAATATTGATGCCATGGAGCGTTTAACTCGTCGTTTTGATATTGCCATTATGGCGGATGAGTCATTGATGGGTCCAAGTACAGCTTATCGTTTAGCGAAGCGTAATGCTGCTTCTGTGTTTGCTGTAAAAGTTGCTCAGTCTGGTGGCCTACTCGAAGGTCGTGATGTAGCAACCATTGCAAACCTCGCTGGTGTAGATCTGTATGGTGGCACGATGCTTGAAGGTTCTGTTGGCACCATCGCTTCTGCACATTTGTTCTCGACCTTTGAGAATTTGGCATATGGCACTGAATTGTTTGGTCCATTGCTGTTAACTGACGAAATTTTAAAGACCCCGCTTCAATATCGTGATTTCGAATTACATCTGCCTCAAGGCAATGGTTTAGGTATTGAGTTGGATTTAGACAAGATTGACAACCTTCGCCGCAAATAAGCGACGTGATACATCAGGAGTGAGACATGCTGTTTCATGTACGAATGGATGTGAACATCCCACTGGATATGCCAGTTGAAAAAGCGAATGAGAT
>NZ_JBWYIX010000030.1:0-778 GCF_056779935.1 Acinetobacter sp. ANC_7512
GTTTTAACTGTGTCTTTGATACCTACGATTTCAACTTCTTCGCCTACTTTCACGATACCAGCTTCTACACGGCCAGTTACTACTGTACCACGACCAGAAATAGAGAATACGTCTTCGATTGGCATTAAGAATGCTTTATCAATAGCACGCTCTGGCTCTGGGATGTAAGTGTCAAGCGCTTCAACAAGAGCAACAACTGCATCTTCACCGAACTGACCAGCTTCACCGTTAAGTGCAGCAAGAGCAGAACCACGGATAACTGGAGTGTCATCACCTGGGAAGTCATAAGTAGAAAGAAGTTCACGAACTTCCATTTCAACCAGCTCAAGAAGCTCTTCGTCGTCTACAAGGTCACATTTGTTTAAGAATACAACGATGTATGGAACACCTACTTGGCGAGAAAGAAGGATGTGTTCACGAGTTTGTGGCATTGGACCATCAGTCGCAGCACATACAAGGATCGCGCCGTCCATTTGAGCAGCACCAGTAATCATGTTTTTAACATAATCGGCGTGGCCCGGGCAGTCTACGTGAGCGTAGTGACGAGTTGGAGAATCGTATTCTACGTGTGATGTATTAATTGTAATACCACGTGCTTTTTCTTCTGGTGCAGAGTCGATTGCAGCGTAGTCTTTAGCTTCACCACCGAATTTCTTCGCACATACAGTTGCGATAGCAGCAGTTAAAGTTGTTTTACCATGGTCAACGTGACCGATTGTGCCCACGTTAACGTGTGGCTTATTACGTTCAAACTTAGCCTTAGCCATGAGATCTTCCT
>NZ_JBWYIX010000031.1:0-705 GCF_056779935.1 Acinetobacter sp. ANC_7512
CAAACGGCTGAAAACGTGGCTGAACAGTTCAATATTAGCCGTGCTGATCAAGACCAATTTGCTTTAACCAGCCAACTACGTACGGCAGCAGCGCAAGCACGTGGTTTCTTTGATCAAGAAATCGTGCCTGTGACTATTCCACAGCGTAAAGGTGATGCGGTTGTGGTGGCAAAAGATGAACATCCTCGTGCATCAACCACTTTAGAAGCGTTAACCAAGTTAAAACCTGTTGTAAAAACAGACGGTACAGTAACCGCAGGTAATGCATCAGGCATTAATGATGGTGCTGCTGCGATTCTGATTGCGTCTGATGCAGCTGTAGAAAAATATGGTTTAAAACCTCGTGGCAAAGTGATTGGTGCAACCACCGTTGGGGTTGAACCTCGCATTATGGGCTTTGGTCCTGCACCTGCGATTAAAAAGTTATTGGCTCAAACAGGCTTAACACTAGAGCAAATGGATGTGATTGAGCTGAACGAAGCATTTGCAGCACAAGCATTGGCGTGTACACGTGACCTAGGTTTAGCCGACGATGATGCACGTGTAAACCCAAATGGTGGTGCAATTGCATTAGGTCATCCATTGGGTGCATCAGGTGCGCGTTTGGTGACGACTGCTCTCAACCAACTAGAAGCAACTGGTGGCAAATATGCATTGTGCTCTATGTGTATCGGTGTGGGTCAAGGCATCGCTTTAATTATTGAA
>NZ_JBWYIX010000032.1:0-532 GCF_056779935.1 Acinetobacter sp. ANC_7512
ACAAACTCTTTACCCGCGTTAATTAACTCAGGGTCACGGTCTTCTTCCGCAGGGGGTGGACCAAAGGCCAATAAACCATTTTCAGAATGTAAAAAGACATCTTTGTCAGAAGGTAAGTAACTCGAGATCTTGGTTGGTAAACCAATGCCAAGGTTGACATAAGCACCATCAGGAATATCTTGTGCAACACGTTCAGCAATTTGATCACGGGTTAATTTTTGATAACTCATTTTATTTCTCCAATCTCAAATTACTGCGCAGGTTGAACTTGTACAACGTGTTGTACAAAGATCCCAGGGGTGATGATGTGTTCAGGATCTAAGGCACCGAGTTCCACGACTTCTGATACTTGTGCGATGGTGATATCTGCTGCCATGGCCATAATTGGACCAAAGTTACGTGCAGATTTACGGTACACCAAGTTCCCCCAGCGATCGCCCTTATGCGCTTTAATTAACGCAAAGTCAGCTTTGATTGGATTTTCTAAAACGTAGTCTTTACCTTCATAATTCATGGTTGGTTTGCCTTCAGC
>NZ_JBWYIX010000033.1:0-496 GCF_056779935.1 Acinetobacter sp. ANC_7512
TTTGGGATGACTTTGCATTTGCAACGCGTGATGGCTTAGTGGCAACTGCTGTAGACGTAACTGATGAAGCTGAAATTGCTCGTCGTGGTCTAAAAGGTGCGTTCAAACATATTCAATTTGACATTGAATTAGTGAAAGACGTTGAAGGTGCGCCTTCTACTGAAGTTGAACGTCGCCGCGCATCAGCTTAAAAATAATAAAGGGATGGATTTCGCATCCATCCTTTATCTTATTCACCTAAAGAATTTAGACCAATCCAAATCTAATCATTTTGATTTGTTTAAATTTTTGCAAGACCGAAAAGGATATAGATAGCTTTATCTATAAAACGCTATGATTGATAAATCTCAAAAGACTTTAACCGAAGCCCTCTCCCAAATTAAAGACGGTTCAACCATTATGATCGGTGGGTTTGGTACTGCAGGTCAGCCTGCTGAACTCATCGATGGCTTAATTGAACTCGGTATTAAAGACTTAGTGATCGTCAACAACAACG
>NZ_JBWYIX010000034.1:0-496 GCF_056779935.1 Acinetobacter sp. ANC_7512
AAGCAAAAGCAGATGTTGCAGCAGGCAAATTCACAGGTGCTGAAAAAGAAGCGGTAGAAGGAGCAATTGCTAAAGCAGAGCAATCACTAACAGAAGACAATGGTGATTTATCAAATCAAGACTTTGATGCTGCTCGTGAAGTACTATCTGATAAGTTAAACTTGATAGAAGCGATTGAAAAAGTAAAAGACTTGATTGCTGAAGGCAAGTTTGATGGTCAGCAGTTGGACGATGTAGAAGCTGCACTTGCTGCAGCAAAAGAAGCTGCAAACTTTGCTGAAATTAAAGATACTTTAGACGCTGCGGTAGAAAAAGCGACAGCGGAAGAAGTGATTGAGGATGCAGCTGAAGCAGCATTAAAAGATGCGGTTGAAGAAGCAAAAGCAGATGTTGCAGCAGGCAAATTCACAGGTGCTGAAAAAGAAGCGGTAGAAGGAGCAATTGCTAAAGCAGAGCAATCACTAACTAATAATGGTGACTTATCAAATCTAGACTT
>NZ_JBWYIX010000035.1:0-479 GCF_056779935.1 Acinetobacter sp. ANC_7512
GAAGGCTTCGAACTTAGAACAGACCAATGGGGTGCAGTACGAGCAGGCGAAGGCATACTCATCTCCACCTACAAACAAGAACAAGCCAAAGCAAACCATCTCGATGCAAGCGAAGCCAAACAACAACTCGAAAGTAGCTTAAACAACGCCAAAGCCCTCAGTGAAGTGGCAAAAAACCAACAAACTGATCCACTGAGCTTACTCGAAAACCTACAGGGCTATCTCAAGAACTTAGAGAGCGAAGACCAAAGCAAAGCCGCGGCTTTTAAACAAGCGATCATGCTCTTGGCTTCACCAAGTTCAATTGCCGTAGAAAGTAACGAAGACATCCACCTCAGTGCAGATGGGCAGATCAACCAAATTGCACAAGGAAGCATTAACACCAGCACCCAAGACAGTATCATCGGACATGCCAGCAAAAAGATCAGTTTATTTGCAGCGCAAGAAGGGGCACGACTCTATGCAGGGAAAGGCAAGAT
>NZ_JBWYIX010000036.1:0-451 GCF_056779935.1 Acinetobacter sp. ANC_7512
GACCCAGCACCCATCCGCAACGCGCCAAAGTGGTGGGACCTGCAGGAGAAGAAATCCATGTCGATGAATGGGGACGCATCAAAGTACGCTTCCTGTTTACCCGAGCAGAAGACCACCAATTTGATGGCGGTGCAGGCAGTAACAACAACGACACCGATTCAGCTTGGGTCGATGTACTGACCCCATGGGCAGGCGAAGGCTATGGCGCACGCTTCCTTCCTCGAATCAATGAAATCGTGGTTATCGACTTCTTTGACGGCAACATCGACCGTCCCTTTGTGGTAGGCCGCCTACATGAAGCCCAACGCAGCCCAACTCGATTCGACAGTCAAGGCCAACTGCCGGACACCAAAAAACTCTCAGGGATTAAAAGTAAAGAAGTCCAAGGCGAAGGCTATGGACAACTCCGCTTTGATGACACCACAGGACAAATCTCCACCCAACTGCAAAA
>NZ_JBWYIX010000037.1:0-441 GCF_056779935.1 Acinetobacter sp. ANC_7512
TGACTCGCTTACTACGCAGTGAAGGCATTAACTGGCTCATTGATGAAGCCCAACCGATTGTACCGAGCAACAACAGCCCGATCGAAGCACACAAGCTCCGCCTGATTGACGACAACAGCCAATACCAAGCGCTTAACCGACGCAACATTCGCTACCACCGTAGTGATGCGACAGAACAATTTGATAGCATCACCAGCTTTATCGGACAACGTAGCCTACAACCCACCGCAGTCCACCTACAACGCTGGCAAGCCACAGCCCTCGAACAAGAAGAAGGCGCAGGCTCAGTCCAAAGCAAACACCAACACAGTGACCACCAAGACAATGCCAGCCTAGGCCTCGAACAAGCGTGGCACATCAGCCCTGCATGGATCCAAGACCTCAAAGGCGAAGACCAAGCCACCGCCTCAGGCAACAGCCAAGTCGAAAAACTCAACCAAC
>NZ_JBWYIX010000038.1:0-423 GCF_056779935.1 Acinetobacter sp. ANC_7512
GTGAAGGCATTAACTGGCTCATTGATGAAGCCCAACCGATTGTACCGAGCAACAACAGCCCGATCGAAGCACAAAAGCTCCGCCTGATTGACGACAACAGCCAATACCAAGCCCTTAACCGACGCAACATTCGCTACCACCGCAGTGATGCGACAGAACAATTTGATAGCATCACCAGCTTTATCGGACAACGCAGCCTACAACCCACCGCAGTCCACCTACAACGCTGGCAAGCCACAGCCCTCGAACAAGAAGAAGGTGCAGGCTCAGTCCAAAGCAAACACCAACACAGTGACCACCAAGACAATGCCAGCCTAGGCCTCGAACAAGCATGGCACATCAGCCCTGCATGGATCCAAGACCTCAAAGGCGAAGACCAAGCCACCGCCTCAGGCAACAGCCAAGTCGAAAAACTCAACCAAC
>NZ_JBWYIX010000039.1:0-387 GCF_056779935.1 Acinetobacter sp. ANC_7512
GCTTCGGGTTGATAAAACGCCAGCCCATGGTGGTGTCTTCAATCTTTTGACTACGACCAAATGCACTCTCAGATTTACCCATCACAAATGGTGCACGTGACATGGATTCAACACCACCTGCCACAATCACGTCAGCTTCGCCTGCTTTAATGGCACGCGCGGCCATTGCCACAGTATCGAGTGATGAACCACATAGACGGTTGACTGTGGTTGCAGGTACTGTATAAGGAATACCTGCTAAAAGCGCCGACATACGACCGACGTTACGGTTATCTTCACCGGCTTGGTTGGCACAACCAAATAAAACGTCATCGACGACATTCCAATCCACAGAAGGGTTACGTTCCATTAAAGCTTTTAATGGCACTGCACCTAAGTCATCCGCAC
>NZ_JBWYIX010000040.1:0-377 GCF_056779935.1 Acinetobacter sp. ANC_7512
GGTGGTGAGCTTGTGCTAGAAGATGGCACAACAATCACCATTGAAAATGCAATTCGTCCAGTGGGTACAGACACCACCGCACCAACAGTCACAGTGACCATTGAATCGGGTGAGAGCAACAACGTTGCACAATTTGCAACCTTTAGCTTCAGCAAACCAGTTCAAGGCTTTGATGAATCTGACTTGATCATCTCTGGTGCAACACTGGTACCGGGTTCATTGGTGCAAAATGCGGATGGCACGTGGACTGTTGAATTGACCGGTGCAAAACAAGGTCAAGCTGTAGAAGTACAAGTCAAAGACAAGAGCTATACTGATCTTGCAGGCAATGCAGGTACAGCAGGTGATGACGAAGTTGTTACGATTAAAATCAACAG
>NZ_JBWYIX010000041.1:0-349 GCF_056779935.1 Acinetobacter sp. ANC_7512
GCGTGCAAGCAGAACTCATCTGTCTCTCGACCAATGCCTTAATTCCACTCAAACAATTCATCGGCACACAAGTGGCCGTCGATCAAGTCACTGATCAAGGAACCCTGTTTAGAACCACTGGCATCATTACCGAAGCCTCACAAGGACAAAGCGATGGGGCACTGACCCTCTACAAACTTACGCTTAACGATGCAACTTCACTTTGGCACAAACGCCGCAACAGCCGCGTATTTATGAATAAATCCGTGGTCGAAGTGATGGAAATCCTCTTTGAAGAATGGCAAAACAAAAGCCCACTCTTTGCCTCTAGCCTCAGCCTAGACCACAGTGGACTACAACAACAATACGA
>NZ_JBWYIX010000042.1:0-321 GCF_056779935.1 Acinetobacter sp. ANC_7512
GGAGAAATAGTATGAACCGCGAACAAATTAATGCTTTAGTCAAAAAAATGAACGTTGATACTGCAACAGGTCCTGTTGATGAACGTGTTCAGCAAATCGTTGTACGTTTAGTATCTGACTTATTCCAAGCGATTGAAGATTTAGATTTAAGCCAATCTGAAGTTTGGAAGGGTCTTGAGTACTTTACTGATGCTGGTCAAGCAAACGAATTAGGTCTTTTGGCTGCTGGTTTAGGTCTTGAGCATTTCCTTGATTTACGTGCAGATGAGAAAGATGCTCAAGCAGGTATTACAGGTGGTACTCCACGTACAATTGAAGGTC
>NZ_JBWYIX010000043.1:0-308 GCF_056779935.1 Acinetobacter sp. ANC_7512
CTGAGTGGCATCAATGAGTTTGGCACCCGTCATCGATTGAAGCTCTTCAAAAGATAAGCCTTCAACTTTCTCAATCACTTTCATGCCATCTGCCGTCACATCAATCACACAAAGGTCCGTATAAATGCGGTCCACACATTTCAAACCTGTCGCAGGATAAGTCAGCTCAGCAACGATTTTAGGTTCGCCTTTTTTAGTGACATGATCGGTGGTAATAAAGACTTTTTTCGCACCCACGGCTAAGTCCATTGCACCACCCACAGCAGGGATGGCATCAGGTGCACCGGTATGCCAGTTTGCAAGATCAC
>NZ_JBWYIX010000044.1:0-307 GCF_056779935.1 Acinetobacter sp. ANC_7512
GTATCTGTGGTTGCTGCTTGGTCTTGATCCGGTGTACTTGCAGTGATGGTATCGGTATCTTTCAATGGCTCATCAGTGATGATGGTCCAATGCCCGTTTTGATCTGCAGTCACTGTATATGGTGCATCATGACCCGGTACGTTGATTTCAACTGTGTTACCTGGTTTGGTTGTCCCTGTGATTTTTGAACCACCGCTGGTGCTGTCTGGTGTCACACTGTTGATTTTAATCGTAACAACTTCGTCATCACCTGCTGTACCTGCATTGCCTGCAAGATCAGTATAGCTCTTGTCTTTGACTTGTACTT
>NZ_JBWYIX010000045.1:0-294 GCF_056779935.1 Acinetobacter sp. ANC_7512
GGCTTTTGTTTTGCCATTCTTCAAAGAGGATTTCCACCACTTCGACCACGGATTTATTCATAAATACGCGGCTGTTGCGGCGTTTGTGCCACAAGTTTGTTGCATCGTTGAGCGTGAGTTTGTAGAGGGTCAGTGCCCCATCGCTTTGTCCTTGTGAGGCTTCGGTAATGATGCCAGTGGTTCTAAACAGGGTTCCTTGATCGGTGACTTGATCGACGGCCACTTGTGTGCCGATGAATTGTTTGAGTGGAATTAAGGCATTGGTCGAGAGACAGATGAGTTCTGCTTGCACGC
>NZ_JBWYIX010000046.1:0-267 GCF_056779935.1 Acinetobacter sp. ANC_7512
GGTGGATTAATTCTACTGACATTTCTACGTTGTCACCAGGCATAACCATTTCAACGCCTTCTTGCAATTGAATCGCGCCAGTTACGTCAGTTGTACGGAAGTAGAACTGTGGACGGTAACCGTTAAGGAATGGAGTGTGACGACCACCTTCTTCTTTAGAAAGTACGTATACTTCTGCATCGAATTTAGTGTGTGGCTTGATCGCACCTGGTTTAGAAAGTACTTGACCACGTTGTACGTCTTCACGCTTAGTACCACGTAATAAGA
>NZ_JBWYIX010000047.1:0-264 GCF_056779935.1 Acinetobacter sp. ANC_7512
GGTGCAACAGTAAAAGTTGAAATCTTAGACAAAGATGGCAACCCTGTAGCAACAGGTGATGCGACTGTAGATCCAGAAGGTAACTGGTCGTTCACACCGACTGAAGAATTACCAGAAGGTGAATATACAGTTAAAGCTGAAGCGAAAGATGCGGTGGGTAATACTGCTACTGAAACTGCGGATGGCAAATTAACTGTAGATACAACTGCACCATCTGATACCGATGTAACGATTGATCCAATTGCGGATACAAACGATACAACA
>NZ_JBWYIX010000048.1:0-255 GCF_056779935.1 Acinetobacter sp. ANC_7512
AAGAGTTACAGCAACAAGGCAAGTGGCGTCATATCTGGCGAATCACAGGTCAGTATTCAAACATCAGTATTTTTGATGTGGAAAGCAATGAAGAGCTTCATTCAATTTTACAAGGTCTTCCGCTTTACCCATATATGAATATCGAAGTAATGGCGTTAAATCGTCACCCATCTTCTATCCGTGAAGATGATCGTTAAGTTTTAAGTGTCTTGGCTTGATTGATTCAGGCCATGACATCAATACATCCAGAGGTTT
>NZ_JBWYIX010000049.1:0-249 GCF_056779935.1 Acinetobacter sp. ANC_7512
TGCTCGGTACAATCGGTTGGGCTTCATCAATGAGCCAGTTAATGCCTTCACTGCGTAGTAAGCGAGTCAGAAAGTCGTAGTCGCTTTCGTTGCTTTGCATGATGAAGGGGCGGATGTCGTATTGTTGTTGTAGTCCACTGTGGTCTAGGCTGAGGCTCGAGGCAAAGAGTGGGCTTTTGTTTTGCCATTCTTCAAAGAGGATTTCCACCACTTCGACCACGGATTTATTCATAAATACGCGGCTGTTGC
>NZ_JBWYIX010000050.1:0-249 GCF_056779935.1 Acinetobacter sp. ANC_7512
TGTTGTATCGTTTGTATCCGCAATTGGATCAATCGTTACATCGGTATCAGATGGTGCAGTTGTATCTACAGTTAATTTGCCATCCGCAGTTGCAGTAGCAGTATTACCCACCGCATCTTTCGCTTCAGCTTTAACTGTATATTCACCTTCTGGTAATTCTTCAGTCGGTGTATACGACCAGTTACCTTCTGGATCTACAGTCGCATCACCTGTTGCTACAGGGTTGCCATCTTTGTCTAAGATTTCAAC
>NZ_JBWYIX010000051.1:0-243 GCF_056779935.1 Acinetobacter sp. ANC_7512
TACATTCTGAAAATGGTTTATTGGCCTTTGGTCCACCCCCTGCGGAAGAAGACCGTGACCCTGAGTTAATTAACGCGGGTAAAGAGTTTGTAACCCTGCTAGAAGGCGGAGCTTTCTTCCATCATGGTGATTCATTTGCCATGATGCGTGGTGGTCATTTAGACATCGCAGTCTTGGGTGCTTTCCAAGTCGCTGAAAATGGTGATCTTGCAAACTGGCATACCGGTGCACCTGATGCCATCC
>NZ_JBWYIX010000052.1:0-228 GCF_056779935.1 Acinetobacter sp. ANC_7512
GTGGTACAGTAGTAACTGGCCGTGTAGAAGCTGGTATCGTGAAAGTAGGCGAAGAAGTTGAAATCGTAGGTATCAAAGACACAGTTAAAACGACAGTAACTGGCGTTGAAATGTTCCGTAAACTTCTAGACGAAGGTCGTGCGGGCGAGAACTGTGGTATCTTATTACGTGGTACTAAGCGTGAAGACGTACAACGTGGTCAAGTACTTTCTAAACCAGGTGCGATCA
>NZ_JBWYIX010000053.1:0-227 GCF_056779935.1 Acinetobacter sp. ANC_7512
AACAAAAGTGACAGCGTTACCTGAGGCAGTACAAGCAGAAAAAGATGCGCTACAAGGTCGTTTAAATGATCTGGTTGATATCACTTTACCAACAGTAAATGACGAAGATGAAGATGGTGTTGTTGATGATATTGGTGAAGCTCTAGCAGCGGCTGAAGCAGCAGTAGAGGCAGCAGAAGCAGCATACGCTGCGGCAGAACAAGCGCTGATCGATGCAAATGCCAATG
>NZ_JBWYIX010000054.1:0-226 GCF_056779935.1 Acinetobacter sp. ANC_7512
TGGACTTGTTGGTCTAAGTCTTTGGGTAGGTTGTTTTGGTTGTAGTAGCGTTTGCCAACAATGAGGAATTCTTGGTCAGCTCCGCTGTGTTGTTCAATTTCTGGATGGCCATCGAGTTTGAACCAGTAGCCGACTTGGCTGTCTCTGACGCTGGCTTTGGCGATGAATTGTTTGCTTTGTCCAGCGTAGTAGTCGCTGAGGTGTTGGTTGAGTTTTTCGACTTGGC
>NZ_JBWYIX010000055.1:0-223 GCF_056779935.1 Acinetobacter sp. ANC_7512
GACCAGTTACCTTCTGGATCTACAGTCGCATCACCTGTTGCTACAGGGTTGCCATCTTTGTCTAAGATTTCAACTTTTACTGTTGCACCTGACTCAGTCTTACCTGAGATTGTTGGTGTAGTATCGTTTGTCGGCTTAAGCTCATCGATGGTTAATTCAGGCGCTACTGTGTCAACCTCGAAGCTCTCTGGCTGAGATTCACCTGTGTTACCTGCTTGATCTG
>NZ_JBWYIX010000056.1:0-205 GCF_056779935.1 Acinetobacter sp. ANC_7512
CTTGTAGCGCATCTTTTTCTGCTTGTACTGCCTCAGGTAACGCTGTCACTTTTGTTTGTGCTTCTGTTTTCGCAGCAAGTGCATCATCACGCGCTTGAGTCAACGCAGTAAGTTCTGTTGGAGTGATGAGGCC
Source organism: Acinetobacter sp. ANC_7512 (assembly GCF_056779935.1). Taxonomy (NCBI): domain Bacteria; kingdom Pseudomonadati; phylum Pseudomonadota; class Gammaproteobacteria; order Moraxellales; family Moraxellaceae; genus Acinetobacter; species Acinetobacter sp. ANC_7512. The sequence goes on from NZ_JBWYIX010000056.1 coordinate 134, forward strand.
ATTGGCATTTGCATCGATCAGCGCTTGTTCTGCCGCAGCGTATGCTGCTTCTGCTGCCTCTACTGCTGCTTC
>NZ_JBWYIX010000057.1:0-203 GCF_056779935.1 Acinetobacter sp. ANC_7512
CAGCGCTAAGAGGTTTCACTTCTGAGTTCGGGAAGGGATCAGGTGGTTCACTCTTGCTATTGTCGCCAGCACAACTGTTGTGACTTTGCTTGGGTCTTATTCGCATGTATTGTTTGCGTGCCTTTGCTTGGTCAAAGAAGTTATTAACAGCTATTTGAGTTGCTTTAATTTGTGCAGTTTAGCGTTTTATCTAACTAAATCAA
>NZ_JBWYIX010000058.1:0-202 GCF_056779935.1 Acinetobacter sp. ANC_7512
CAGATGCCGAAGCAGCAGTAGAGGCAGCAGAAGCAGCATACGCTGCGGCAGAACAAGCGCTGATCGATGCAAATGCCAATGGCCTCATCACGCCAACAGAACTTACTGCATTGACTCAAGCACGTGATGATGCACTTGCTGCGAAAACAGAAGCACAAACAAAAGTGACAGCGTTACCTGAGGCAGTACAAGCAGAAAAAGA
>NZ_JBWYIX010000059.1:0-202 GCF_056779935.1 Acinetobacter sp. ANC_7512
CAGATGCCGAAGCAGCAGTAGAGGCAGCAGAAGCAGCATACGCTGCGGCAGAACAAGCGCTGATCGATGCAAATGCCAATGGCCTCATCACCCCAACAGAACTTACTGCATTGACTCAAGCACGTGATGATGCACTTGCTGCTAAAGAAGAAGCACAAACAAAAGTGACAGCGTTACCTGAGGCAGTACAAGCAGAAAAAGA